>DPFD01000181.1 GCA_003534175.1 Chitinophagaceae bacterium | reverse complement strand
TTCACCACAGATTTCAAACGCTCTTCAAATTCACCTTTATACTTTGCCCCGGCAATCAGCTGCCCCATGTCCAGTGCATAAATTACCTTGGTGCGTAAATTCTCCGGCACATCGCCATTGATAATACGCATGGCCAGCCCCTCTACGATGGCTGTTTTACCCACACCNNGGTTCACCCACGAGGATAGGATTGTTTTTAGTACGGCGGCTGAGGATATGTAACGTACGGCGGATTTCTTCATCGCGACCAATTACCGGATCCAGTTTTCCGTTCCGCGCCATTTCATTCAGGTTCTTGGCATATTTGTTCAGATTGTCGTAAGTAGTCTCTTGCGTTTGTGCGGTAACGGTAGTACCCTTGCGTAACGTCTGAATTGCAGAAATCAACCCTTTCTCCGTTAACCCTGCGTCTTTCAGCAAACGACCTGTATCATCAGTACCATGAACAAGTGCTACCAGCAAATGTTCAGGTGTAATGAACTCATCTTTAAATGTTTTAAGAATTGACCCTGCATACAACACCGCAGTGTTTAAATTTCTGCCCACTGCCTGAGCCGGCTCACCGGAAATCACCGGAAGTTTCTTCAATAACTGATCGAGGTTCTTACGAACTACGGGAATATTCACATTGTTTTTACGCAGCAAATATTCAACAGGAGAATCCTCTGCCTGCAACAATGCACTCAACAGGTGTTCGGTTTCAATAGACGGATTTTTGAGGTTATACGCCTCCTGCTGTGCTCCCTGAAATGCCTCTGCTGCCTTTACTGTGAAATTATTTAGATTCATGTTTTCAAGTATTAATTACAATAGATATCACATCAGCCGCAAATCGTTATCCAAAATGAAAATCNNNTTCAAAGTCCTTCTAAACTGCCTGCTTTGCAGTTCATTTTTCAATTTACTGTTATTCTTGCAGCCTCCCACCGCACAGGGGTACCGGGATGCCGGAGTGTGACTTACCTGCATCCTCAACCGAAACAAACGGCATAAAGCATTGAAAACGCCCGGCGATTGATAACTTGCACATACAACCTCTGTTGGAATGTTGAAAAAAGATCAATACAAAACATTTATACGTGATGCAGCACAGCAGCTGGGGTTTGACTATTGTGGCTTTTCCAAAGCTGAATTTCTGGAAGAGGATGCTCGAAGGCTTGAATCATGGCTACACCACGGCATGCATGGAAATATGGATTACATGATGAATCACTTCGATAAAAGAGTGAACCCAGCTCTGCTCGTGCCCGGTGCGCAATCCGTTATTACATTGCTCATGAATTATTTTCCGGAAAAGCAGCAGGATGAAGATGCACCTAAAATTTCAAAGTATGCGTACGGAACAGATTATCATCTGGTCATCAGAGAAAAACTGAATCATTTGTTGCAGCAAATGAGGTTACACATTGGTGCGGTTGAAGGACGTGGATTTGTGGATAGCGCACCGGTGCTGGAAAGAAGCTGGGCTGTTCGTTCCGGGTTGGGGTGGATTGGAAAAAACGGCAACCTCCTGACGAAAAAATCAGGATCTTTTTTCTTTATTGCCACCCTCATCACCGATCTGGAGGTGGAACCGGATGAGGCGTTTTCCACTGACCATTGCGGCACCTGCACCAAATGTATTGATGCCTGCCCTACGGAAGCCATATTGCCCGATAAAGTGATTGATGGCAGCAAATGTATTTCCTATTTTACCATTGAATTGAAAGAAGCCGTAATTCCTGAATCATACCGCGGACAGTTTCAGGACTGGATGTTCGGTTGTGATGTATGCCAGGATGTATGCCCCTGGAATCGTTTTGCCATTCCACACCATGAACCGGCTTTTACACCCATCCCTGAAATATTACATTTCACACCGGCTGATTGGCAGGATCTTAAAGAGGATACTTTCAGGGAAATATTCCGGCATTCTCCCCTGAAACGAGCCAAGTATAAAAACATTCAACGCAATCTTCAATTCATTCAACCCAACGCAAAGGATGATTAATCAACTGTATCAGATAGCACAGAAACCTGCCAGAAGAATTATTGGCATTATGAGCGGTACTTCCATCGACGGACTGGACATTGCACAGTGTGTGTTTCATCATACCGGAAAATCTACACAGGTAGAGGTAGAAGCATTCACCACCATACCGTACGACCCTGATTTTAAATCGGCATTGCACCGCATCGCACAAAAACAAACCGACCTTGAATTACTCACGTTATGGCATAAACGCTTTGGTGTGTACACTGCAGAGCAGGTGCTGCAGCAACTCAAACAATGGAACACGGATAAATCTACCGTGGATCTGATTGCGAGTCACGGACAAACCATTTTTCACGCGCCGTTACAAACGCATCATCAGGAAACGTTTGGCAATGCTACGCTGCAAATAGGCGATGCAGATCAAATTGCTTATCGTACGGGAATAATTACGCTCAGCGATTTCAGACAAAAACATATTGCTGCGGGAGGTGCCGGAGCTCCGCTGGCTGCTTACACCGACTGGCTGCTGTTTTCATCTGCTGCACAGGATGTAGTGATGCTAAACATTGGCGGAATTGCCAATTACACGTATCTGCCCTGCCAGCCATTTAAAAAGATGTTCAGCACCGACACCGGCCCGGGCAATACACTGATGGATGCTTGGATGCGCACACATGAAGGACTGTCTTATGATAAAGACGCTGCACTGGCACTTCAGGGAGAAGTGATACAACCCATGCTGGAACATTTGCTCAAGCATCCATTCTTGCATTTACCGGTACCTAAAACTACCGGACCGGAGGCTTTTAATCTGGATATATTTGAAACCACCCAGCTCAATATTTTCAACAGTGCTGATGTGATGGCCACCCTGAATTACTTCACAGCATACACCATTGCTGAAAACATCAAACAATCTGCCAGTTACCTGCCAATGAAAATTTTCTGCAGTGGCGGCGGAGCACACAATCCGCTCCTCATGCAACACCTGCACCAGCTGTTACCCAAATGCAGTTTTCATGCAACAGAAGAAAAAAATATACCGGGAGATGCAAAAGAAGCGGTACTGATTGCCTTGCTGGCCAATGAATGTATATCCGGCAATCCGGATATTTTCGCAAGCACGGGTTTACCGGCAGTGCGGATGGGCAAAATATCCCTGCCGGGATAATGGCATTATTCCTTTCCTGACTGAACCCATTCTTTCAACTGCACCAGTGCTATGGCATACCCCTGCCCTGCAAGGTCGTCAAGAAAGATACCGGCAAATTTTTCCCAGGGATACCAGGGGAGTTTATGGATGGCTTTCCATTCAACCTGAGGCAATCCGTCAATTTCATACACTGTGATATCGTACAGCACTGGCAACTCACCCGAACGCGTAAACGACGCCCTGATTCCTTCGCGATGTTTCTTTTCGATAAACAGTATATTCTTATGGTTCGAACTATTCCAACGTATGGTATCACCCTGAACAGAGGGTACCGTTGAAGTATCCTTCAGCGGCGGATACCAGTTTAACCATGCTTCCGGTTGCTGAATCTGGTTCAGGATATCGGCCCGGGATGCCGGTATCGTTTCACTCCTTACCACTACTGCCGTGCTGGGCATAAGCAATGAAAAAAGAGTGATTACGATAAAAAAACCCAGAATAACAAATGCAAAACTTTTTATACGATGTAACATATTATTCCCATTTAAATACCCGCGCGGCCAGGAGATAGGCCAGCACGCCCCATGCCAGCAGCATGCCTATTTCAGGCATAATCTGCCACAGGTGTTTTCCTTCAAAAGCCACACTGCGCATGGCATTGTTTAAATAAGTCAGTGGCATTGCCTTGGCTATCGGCTGAAGCCAGGAAGGGAAAATTTCAATCGAGAAGAAAGTTTCTCCCAACAAAAACTGAGGCAATGTAATCAGATTGGCAACAGGAGGAATGGTACTGTCGCTCTTCGCGATGCCACTCACAAAAAATCCAAACCCCATGAACACCATCAATCCGACAAAACTCAAAAACAGCATTTCTAGCACCGTAATCCAGCCATCGATCAGTGTGAATCCGAATAAATAATGACCCACTATAATAATCACCACTGCCGTAATCATTTGAAAAATAACCTTGCTCAGCCCTTCGCCTAAAATTATAAACGACTTTCGGATAGGGGTTGCGAAAAAACGTTTCAGTACCAGTGTACTTCGGAGATTGTAAAACATAAATGCCACCCCAAACACCGCAGCACTCATCAGTGAAAAGCCTAACTGGCCGGGTAAAATAAAATCAATGGTTTTGTATTGGCGGACGGAATGAATGTCGGTCGGGTAATTGAAATCAAACTTCGCTACGGTTGGCCTTTCGGGAAATTCCTTCTGATCGATTGCGGCAATGGTGCTTTCAATCAGTGTTTTCACCTGTGGCCATTTATCGTTGCTGGAAGTAGTGCTTTCCATGCGTACCTGCAGGGGCTGATGAGGTTGTTTGTTGATATGCAACACCGCCGCGATATGCCCTTTTTGCACGGCATCTCTCATATCCGCCTCGTTGGCATAGGTAACTATTTTTACACCGGCTGTATTCGCTAATGTTCGGTAGAATGTGTTGGATGTATCTGCACCCGGTGCCAGTACAATCCTGAATCGCTGCATCCCACCGCTGTTACCAATAAATCCGAATACCATGATAAAAACAAATGGGAAGATGAAACTGAAAACAATGGCAGACGGACTTCGCATGGTCGATCGTAAACTGGCTTTAGTAATAGCCCACATGGCGCGAAACTGGCTGTACTGCATATTTGGAATTGGGCGCTAAAATAACATATTCACTCCACTTTCAGCAGCAGAGCCGGCCGTCGTATCAGCAAAAAAATGCACAT
>DPFD01000235.1 GCA_003534175.1 Chitinophagaceae bacterium | reverse complement strand
GTGAACAGCAGGGTGGGATCGTTTTTGATAACTATCGGTGCTGATGCGACAATTTCATGCTGTTTTTGCCTGAAAAAGTCGAGAAAGGTCTGCCGTATGGCTGTGCTGTTCATCATATAACTGAAAAAATGAAGTTGAATGTAGTTTTTAAATATCCATCTANNTTGTAAACATCCGCTGCTGCAAATGCGGCTCAAAGTTAATGAAATGTGGGATGCCTTAATACCCGTTTCATTCATCATTCTATCCTTTTAAAAGGGATGGATGTATTTAGTTTTCGCAATGAAAAAACTCAAGTATTATTATAACACCCAAACATTGCGTTATGAAAAGCTGGTAACACCGGTTAGAATCCGCTTGCTGCGGTTTTTCGGTTTTTTATCGGCCATGGTAGTGAGTTCGATTCTGGTGATTTATTTGTACGACCGTTTCTTTCCCAAACCTAAAAATCTGGAGGCCGACCGTAAGTACGAAGTGTTGCAGGAGAATTACCGGTTAATCCGGGGCAGGGTAAAAACCCTGGAGCAACAACTGGCGGCGCTGGAGCAACGTGATAATGAGGTGTATCGAAGCATTTTTGAAGCCAACCCCTTGCCTGATAGTGCCCGCGTAAAAATGATTGAACGAAAAGAGGAGATTGATAAGATTAAAGTAATGGAGGATGATGAGTTGGGTAAAAACATTGCTGACCAGCTGAATAGTATGTCGGCCCGCGTTGCTTTTCAGTTTACCAGCTATGATGAAATATCGAAGCTGATTCAAAATCAGGAGGCTAAACTCGCATCCATTCCGGCTATTCAGCCGGTAAGCAATAAGCAGTTGAATCGTATTGCCAGTGGATTTGGTATGAGGATTGACCCCGTGTACGGTACACCCAAAATGCACCGCGGGTTAGATTTTACCGCCCCTCAGGGAACACCGATTTATGCCACGGGCGATGGAACTGTACGAATTGCCGGACGCATGGAAGGGGGTTTTGGAAACTATGTAAAAATCAATCACGGGTACGGATACGAAACCCTGTATGCCCACATGGTACGCATTAAAGTGCGTCCCGGCCAGCGGGTAAAACGGGGTGAAGTGATTGGATGGGTAGGAAGTACCGGTAAAAGTACCGGTCCGCATTGCCATTATGAAGTGCATATAAACGGACAGGAAGTGAATCCTGTGTATTTTTTCTATAACGACCTGAATGCGGAAGAGTATGATCAGATACTGAAAATAGCCGCTACAGGCAGTGCAAAAAGTTTTGACTAACTTTAACCCATGGCTTTAAAACAGGCATCTTTTAATTTTGATTTTGAGGAAACCCCGCCGTACACTCCACCGAAGGCGGTTGAAGAAGTGCCTCAGCCTGCCATGCCCATTGTGGAAGAACCGGTAGAGGTGGATGTGTCCGTTTCAGTTCCGGCAGCGAAAAGTAAGGGCCGGGGCCGGTTAAAAATTTCTGAAATGGAAGCCGGTGCCAAACTGATTGAAATTCCGGATGACGAAATCCTGTTCCAGAAAAGTTATTACAGCATGGGCGCCGTTACGGAAATGTTTAAGGTGAATCCCTCACTCATTCGTTACTGGGAAAACGAATTCTCCATCCTGAAACCTAAAAAGAACGGGAAGGGCGACAGGCACTTCAGGCCGGAAGACGTGAAAAACCTGCGACTGATTTATCATTTGCTGCGTGAAAGAAAATATACCATAGAAGGTGCAAAAACTTACCTCAAACAAAGCGCACGCGCCAGCGAACAGTTCAAAATGATTGAATCTCTCAAAAAACTCCGCCAGTTTCTGGCAGAACTTAAAACCAACTTATAATGAAGCGAATACTCGTTGCCGTTAGTGTATGCTTTGCATTCACGGTTCAGGCCACTGCACAAACACCTTACATTGCTACGGATGATGGTGGTTCCAAAATATTGAACGGTATCATCACAAAGTATATCCTCATGAATCAGCAGGCTGACTTTACATGGTATAGCACCAGTCAGCAATCTGCCAACGCTTCCAGTCCGCTCATTCAATCCATGCAAAAAGCTCCGGCCGATATTCATTTTTTGGTATTCGGTGGTACCTGGTGCGAGGATACCCAAAATGTACTGCCCAAGTTTTTTAAAATACAGGAATGGGCAGGATTTCCTGATGCACGCATTGCTTTTATAGGAGTAGATCGTGCCAAGAAATCAGTAGGCAACCTGGCAACCGTAATGGGTATCACGAATGTGCCCACTATCATTGTGATGAAAAAAGGTGTTGAAATAGGCCGCGTGATTGAATATGGTAAAACCGGCCGCTGGGATGAGGAACTCAGCGAACTGATTAAATAATCGGGTTGGGCTTGGGGGGTACAGGGCCTTCGTTCTGAACAATCCGGATATCATTGGTGCTCGACATNNATGTCCAGATCCAGTGTTTCCATTTTTTCCTGCAGTTCAAAAATGAATTTTTCTTTATACGCATTCAGTTCATTCAGGCTGAATGGCACTGTGTAAAACTCTATCTGAATGCTGATGGCATTTTTGTTGAAATCAGATACATACACATTGGAGTCCTCAATCATTTCCTTATCGGCATAAAGATGCTGTTTGCAGAAATCAGTGAGTTGTTTAACTTTATGACCGGATGATTTTGGATTGAGTTCCAGCGTAATTACGCCCCTGCGCTGGGTGCGCATACTCAGGTTATCTACTACACTGTCTACCATTTGTTTATTGGGAATAGTGACGAGTGTTTTTTCACCGGTGCGGATACGCGTACTTCTCAGCCCGATTTTTTCTACTGTACCTGTAACATTATTTACTTTCAGTACATCTCCTACATAAAATGGCTTGTCGAAGAAAATGATGAAAGAGGCAATCAGGTTTTCCAAACTTTCCTTGGCAGCCAGTGCCAGAGCAGCGCCCACAATACTCAAGCCGGTGAGTATTTTACTCACATCACGGTTGAAGCCTGAATGTATCAACCATATTAAACCGATAATACCCAGTACAATTTTTAAAAAATCCCTGAAGAAGTTAACAATCTGTATATCATTTTTATCATCGGCACCTGCT
>DPFD01000232.1:12059-12333 GCA_003534175.1 Chitinophagaceae bacterium | reverse complement strand
GCATTGGGCGCTCAGGCCCCGGCAGGTGCCTCTTTTTTCCTCACTACTTTATTTCCGGCCAATCAGTTAAAAATCATGGATTACAACCGGGTGATTAAAGATCTGAACGGTTTATCTGAAAATGATTTGCTGGAAGCAGTGAAAGAAAAATTCACTGTTGAACCGGTGGAGGAAGCCTTTAAGCCAGCGGCTCCACATCAGTACGGCATGTACCTCAACCATAAGTGGTATAAACTGGAATCGAAGCCGGGCACCTATATAACCGATCCCATTG
>DPFD01000232.1:10579-12047 GCA_003534175.1 Chitinophagaceae bacterium | reverse complement strand
TCACCATTTTATCAGAAAATCTGTTAGATCCGGTATTGGGCATCAAAGATCAGCGCACGGATAAACGTATTGATTTTGTGGGCGGAATCCGCGGTTTGGCGGAACTGGAAAAGCGTGTAGACAGTGGCGAGATGCAACTGGCCTTCAGCTTTTATCCGGTGAGCATGGATCAGTTAATGAATATTGCCGACAGCGGTAATGTGATGCCACCCAAAAGCACCTGGTTTGAACCCAAGCTGCGCGACGGGTTGCTCACCCACCTGATCGACTAAAAAAACAGGCGTGCCAGCGCCTTTTTTTATGAATATTCCAGATTAAATTTCCTGCATGAAAAGGTTGCTGTTTATTTATTTATGGATGATGATGATGATGAACGCCGGGGCTCAAACGCCGCGCGAACTTCAGGAAACAGCCAAATCATTCATGAAGCAGGGAGACTATACAAATGCTGTACTGGTGCTGAACCGTGCCAGACAAATGGCACCCAAAGACGGACCGGTACTGAAAGATCTTGCCCTGGCCCTGTATTACATGGGTGAATATTCTAAAGCACTTGAAGCCCTGCAACCTGTGGTAGACGGCGAGCAGGCGGATGACCAGAGTTTTCAACTCGCTGCCAATATTCATGTTGCCATGCAACAGCCGAAGGAAGCAGAGAAAGTGTATAAAAAAGGATTGAAGAAATTCCCTGCCAGCGGNNACCAGTGGCATGTTATATAACGGTTACGGTGAGCTGCTTTGGGCTCAGAAACAATTCAATGCCATCCAGCAATGGGAAAAAGGAATTGAAACCGACCCTTCCTATCCGAGAAATTATTACAATGCCTGCCGGTATTATTATTTCACCACCGACAGGGTGTGGAGTTTGATTTATGGCGAAATTTACCTGAATATGGAACCCTTCGGCAGCGCCACCCCCGAAATCAAAGACATCTTACTGGAAGGATATAAAAAATTGTTTACCGAAGCTTCCTCTACCGATCCCAAAAAAGAAAATACCGGTTTTGCCGGAGCATTTCTGAAAGCGATGCATGCCCAACTGCCCCAAACACTTTATGGTTTAAATGCAGAAACACTCACTATGATCCGCACCCGGTTTATACTCGACTGGTTCGAACAGCATCAAACGCAATTCCCCTACAAACTCTTTGAATATCAACAACAACTGCTCCGCAGCGGATTATTCAACGCCTATAATCAATGGATTTTCGGTTCGGCCCAAAATTTGCAACAGTATAACCGCTGGATCAACGCCCACCCCGAAGAATATGAGGCCTTTACACGCTTCCAACGGTCGAGGGTGTTTAAAATGCCAGAGGGACAATTTTACAAATAAATATTTTTGATGTTTAAACATTAATGTTTAACTTCGCATCCAAATTAAAAAAATACATTACATGAAAAAGGTATCATTATTTGTTTTAGCAGCTTCTTTTACATTGGTTGCCTGCAATGCGCCAGAAGGCGA
>DPFD01000232.1:0-10558 GCA_003534175.1 Chitinophagaceae bacterium | reverse complement strand
CTACCGGTGTTGAATTTACGGTAGACACCACATCATCTTTGGTATGGACCGGAAGCAAGCCTACCGGATCGCACACCGGAAACCTGATGATCACAAACGGTATGTTAACCGTTACCGGAGATGCAGTATCTGCAGGATCTTTCACCATCGACATCAACAGCCTTACCAATCATGATTTATCAGAAGATGATGGTAAGAGCAAATTGATCGGACATCTGAAATCACCCGATTTCTTTGATGTAGAAAAATATCCTACCGCCAAATTTGAAATTACCAGCGTAGCTCCGCACACAGCAGATTCTACCGCAGTTTTAAAAGATGCAAACTTCCTGATCAGCGGTAACCTGCAACTGAAAGACAGCACCAAAAATGTAACCTTTCCTGCCAAAATTACTATGGAAGGAAATACACTGAAGGCTGCAGCTGATTTCAACATCGACCGTACTCTGTGGGGCATGAACTACAAAGGACCCAACAATCCTCAGGACTGGGTAATCAGCAAAGAAGTGAACCTGAAAGTAAACTTAAACGCTACCAAGAAGGGATAATCTTTCTTCTGAAAAGATAGGAGCTACCGGAATACACCGGTAGCTTTTTTTATGCCATAACGTTGGGGCGTAAACGATACAATGGGTCTGAACATTTTCATTCATGGCAAAATCAAACCGGATATTGCATCCTCACACCTCACCCGGGCTAATAGTCACCCATATAAAGTTTTTCTTAACTATAAAAATGAAAAATAAAAAAAGCTTCCTGCATTTTTAGGGGGTTGAAAGTGCATCACTCCGTACTTTTCATTAAATTACAAGTACTATTCATAAATTCAGATTATGCTATCACATACTTCGAGGCTGTTTGATATGTTGGATTATCAACTCCGCACCTTTCCGCAAAACGATATGCTGGCATCGAAGCAGGCCGACGGACAATGGAGAAAATATTCTACCCGTGAGGTAGTTGAACTGGTGAACCGCCTATCCGCAGGATTAATGAAACTCGGTTTGGGTAAGCCCGGGGCGGCTGTGGAAGATCAGGATAAAATTGCGCTGATTTCAAAAAACAGGCCCGAATGGTTGTTCCTCGATTTGGCCTGTCAGCAAATAGGCGTGATTTTATGTCCGGTTTACCCCACTTCCAATGTACTTGAACTGGAATTTATTTTTAATGATGCGGCGGTACAATATGTTTTTGTGAGCGGAGATGATTTATATAAAAAAGTGGCGGGATTAAAAACCGAAGTGGCCTCCATCAAAGACNNATTTGGAAGGAGTGTCTTATTGGGAAAACTATCTCAGTGATGAATATGCTGCAGAAGTAGAAGCTGCTAAAAAAAGGATTGACCCTGAGGCCTGTGCCACCATCATTTATACTTCAGGCACTACCGGTACACCGAAGGGGGTTATGCTGAGCCACCGAAACATTGTTACCAATGTATTGAACAGTAAAAGCAGTTTTCCGTTTGATGACCAGCCGGGAACCCGTGCGTTGAGCTTCCTGCCACTCAATCATATTTTTGAACGGATGGTAACCTATATCTACATCTGCAGCGGTATTTCCATTTATTATGCGGAAAGCCTGGAAACCATTGGTGATAATCTGAAAGAAGTAAAACCGCATGTATTTTGTACCGTACCCCGGCTGCTCGAAAAAGTGTATGAAAAAATTATGATGAAAGGACAGGAATTAACCGGCATAAAAAGAAAACTTTTCTTCTGGGCCATATCCCTCGCCGAAGTGTACGACAACCGCAGGAGCGGCGGCATGGTTTACAATGTGCAACTCGCCCTGGCCAACAAAATTATATTCAGCAAGTGGAGAGAGGCGCTCGGAAACAACATTCAGTACATCATTACAGGTGGCGCTGCCTGCCAGGAAAGATTATTACGCATTTTCAACGGGGCACGCATTCCTATTTATGAAGGCTACGGACCTACAGAGAACAGTCCGGTTATCAGTGTAAACCGCCAGGAAAAAGACGGCACCAAATTTGGTTCGGTGGGGCCCATATTGCAAGGGCAGGAAGTAAAGCTGGAAGCCGATGGAGAAATTTGTGTGAAAGGCCCCAGTGTGATGATGGGATATTATAAACGTCCTGATTTAACTGCTGAAGTATTGAAAGACGGATGGCTACACACCGGCGATATTGGCGTGTTTGAAGAAAACAAATACCTTAAAATAACCGACCGCAAAAAAGAGTTGTTTAAAACCAGCGGTGGTAAATACGTAGCCCCTCAACCCATTGAAAACAAAATGAAAGAATCGCCGTATGTGGAACAGATGATGGTGGTAGGTGCCGATAAGAAATTTGTGGCTGCATTGATTGTTCCTTCATTTACTACATTGCGCGATTGGATGCAGACCAATCAGATACCATACACCGACAATGAAGCGGCGGTAAAACATCCTGAAGTGTTGAAAATGTATCGCGCGCTCGTTGAAAGCTTCAACACTTTTTTCAATCCGGTGGAACAAATAAAAAAGTTTGAACTGATACCCCATGAATGGACCATAGAAACCGGAGAACTCACGCCAACGCTTAAACTAAAACGTAAAGTGATTATGGAGAAACACAAAGATTCNNNNGACCTCTTGAGGATTGCTGTAGTATGTATTCTAAAAATTAAACAACCTGAAATATGGATCCATACAAAATTGATTTTACTTCAATGAGCCTGAATCAGGTTATTACAGATTTATGCCAGCACCCAACAATAGATGAGGAAATGGTTGGATATGGGGGTACTAAATCAGTTCAATACCAGCGTTTTGAATATCTGATGCGATTTATCAAAAACGAAGAATTTATTGAATACCTGCATTCACCCTATCCAATTCTGAGGGCATATTCATTCTGGGCATTGGTAAAAAGAGACTATCAGGGCACAAGAAAATTGTATACTGACATTTTAATGAATGACCATGCCAGAATGTTACATTATGATGCATGTGATAAAATGGGAACAACTGTTTCATTATTTGCACGCAGTAGAATAAATATGTGAGTTGTATGTTGGATGAGGAAAATGTAAGCCATTAATTCCGGTGATCATTACCCCGAACCATCCGGGTCTGTTTGAATATGCCAGTAGATTTATTTCTCCTACCCATACACCTCCTCCAGCGATTGCATCACCACCTGAGGGAGCATTTCGAAATCGGTGGTTTTATCCAGAAAGGCATTGGCACCCAATTGCATGCACACATCCCGGTAACGGGCCGATGCTTTGTTGGTAAACATGACCACAATCGTATCCGGATAATTTGCTTTAATGAATTGCAGCAGTTCAATCCCGCTTTTATCTTTTAAATGAATTTCGAGCAACACCAGGTGATATGTTTGGTGTTGTAAATGCATTACTGCCTGTTCATACGAATCTGCGAGTGTAATGGTAGTAATCTGGTTCCTGTGTTCTGTAAACAGCAGTTCAACCCGCCGCGCAATGGCTCTGGCATTATCTACAATCAGTATCCTGTAGCTGTTTTGGCTCATCTGTTTTATATACTGAAAGTAAATAATGCTGAAAGGAGTTTGTGTAGTTCAGAAAATATTCATAACGTAAGTAAACAAACGACACTCAGTAGAATTTATACTACAATTTAGATGAGCTTGTTTTCGATGGCATACAGTGTGATTTCTGCATTGTTCTTCATATTCATTTTAGACATGATACGGGAACGGTAGGTACTCACGGTAGTAACGCTCAGAAACAGGGATTCTGCAATTTCTGAAACCGATTTGCCTTTGGCGATGAGTTTTAAAACGGCAAATTCACGGTCAGATAAATTCTCATGAGGTGCTTTTTCTGTATCCTCATCAAAAATGGAGGCGAGTTTTTCGGCAATGGAAGGAGTAATATATTTTTTGCCCGACATCACTTTCTCAACAGCTTTCACCAGTTCATCAGGTGCCATTTCCTTGCTCAGATACCCGGAAGCGCCGGATTTTAAAGCACGCATGGCGTATTGTTCTTCGGGGTGTATACTCAGGATGAGTACGGGAATTTTGGGGTTAATCTGTTTAATTTGTTGCAGGGCATCTAATCCGCTGCGGCCGGGCATCGATAAATCACTAATGACTACATCCCAGTGCTGTTGTAATACCTTTTCGATGGTTTCTTCCGCATTGGAAACCTCCACCACAGTAGCACCCGGAAAGCCTTCTTCCAGAATCAGTTTCAACCCTTTACGAACCACAGAATGATCATCAGCCACAAGAATACTAATCATGATGCATGCGATTATATTTTTACAGGAACTGCAATATGAATGCGTGTACCCAAGCCCGGTTTCCCGGAAATGTCGAATGTGCCATTCATTTCCAAAGTTCGCTCTTTCATGCCTAATAAACCAAGGGTGTTTTTGAATTTAACAGCCTCCGCATTAAAACCTATGCCGTTATCGTTGATTTCAAGTACCAGTAATCCGTCTTGTTGCACCAATGAGGCTTCTACGCGAGAGGCCTTTGCATGCCTTGCAATGTTGGTTAAACTTTCCTGAAAAATACGGAACAAANNGTGGATATTGCTTCCGGAAACTGTACAGTGGTTACGTCTGATTCAAAGTGGGTTTGAATGCCGGTGCGTTTCTGAAATTCTTCGCTTTGCCATTCAAGCGCGGCTACCAGTCCGAGGTCATCCAGCAAACTCGGTCTCAATTTCATAGCCAGGTTTCTTACGGTTGCTACTGTACCGTTCATCCCTTCAATAATTTCTTTCAGTTTTTGTTTCACAACGGGATCAGCGTGTTCCATCTTTCTACTCAGCCAGGCCATATCCATTTTCAAGCCGGTAATTTGTTGGCCCAGCTCATCATGTATTTCCCGGGCTATATGGGTGCGTTCTGATTCCCGTGCTTTTTCAAGGTAAGACGCCAGCATCCTAAGTTGTTCATGACTTTGTTTTAAACTTTCTTCAGCCATAATTTTCTCCGTCATGTCGGTAGCTAATTCCAGCAAGGCATGTTGCCCTTCAAACATTACATCATGAGACAGGATGCTAACCATGATGGTATCTCCGTTTTTCTTTCGGTGTTCCCAGATCACAGCATTTTGAATGCCGGATTGAAAGGCTTTCATGAAAGCGGAGCGGTCGCGGGTATGATTCGGACGAATATCTTCAATCCCCATCTGCAGAAACTCTTCGCGGGTGTAGCCATAGAAGCGAACAGCAGATTCATTCACGGCAATAAAGCGGTTAGAGGGAACAGACAACATCCACATAGGCATAGGATTTTCTTCAAACAACAACCGGTACTTATTTTCAGAAGCCCTTAATTCGTCAGCCGCTTTTTTCCTTCTGGTAATATCCCGGATAATATATTGATAACGGTTGCCTGAAAGCTGTTTGGAGCTACATTCAACGGGTATGAATTTTTTATGTTGGTTAATGAGTAACTTCTCACTAATGAGTACCTGTCCGCTAACTTTGTTTTCATTCAGTGTAATGGGCGATTGATCATCGTTCCATAATATATCCTGCAGTTTCATTTGGAGTAAGGCCGTTTCAGGATATCCGGTGAGCAATGTGGCGCTGGTATTAACCACCTGGATGGTTCCTGATGCATCGGTGATAAAGATTACATCCGAAGCCTGTTCAATAAGTGTACGGAATTTCTCCTCACTTTTCTGCAGCAGATCCTGAGCTTCTCGTTTGTCGCTCATATCCAGTCCTACACCCATGATACAACTATTCCCTTCATACCAGATAGACATGCCTGTGAGGTAAAAAGGAATCAGGCGTCCATCCTTCAGTTTCAGGTCAGCCTCAATTTTATCTTCTCCATGCATCAGCACCGACCGGATTTTCTCTTCAATTTTATGGATGTCATGCTCCATAAAAAAGTCAATCACATTCATCTGACTGAGTTCAGCAGGTAAGTAACCGGTAATTGTTTCGAGATTTTTATTCCAACGTAAAAGCATGCCTGTAGGCTTGAATATGTAGAATATACCAGGCAGTGAGTTGATAATATTATCCGATAATGTTTTCTCGGCAATCAGGTTATTGTTTGCCACTGTTTGCTCCGTTATATCCTGCATGGCCCCAAGCATACGATATGCTTTTCCGTCCTCGTTGTAAAGGATGTAAGAGCGATCATTGAAATAACGCCTGGTTCCATCTGGCATAGTAAACATATATACCTCCGTCACAAAATCTTTCCTTTCCTGCAGAGCCTTCTGCAGGTTTTCCACTACTTTCTTTCCGTCATCTACCTGCAACCGTTTAGTAAATTCGCTAAAGGAAATATTTGAATCGTGTGCAATACCAAACATTTCGGAGAATCTGTCGTTCCCTGAAATCAAATCGCGCTCCATATCCCAGTCCCAAATAGCTTCCTGTGTAGCCTTTGCAACCAGTTGAAACCTTTCATTTAGCAGTATTACCTGTTCTTCCGCCTTTTTTCTGGTCGAAATATCAATCAGCGATCCGATGATTGCAGGTTCTCCGTTGTACAAAATATAGTTACCGAATACTTCCACCTGTATCATGTGGCCATCTTTATGAACGGCCTCCAAATCATAATGCATGCTACTCACCTTACCGGATAAACGCAGTTCAATATTTTCCTTCACTACCTCGACGGATTTGGGAGAAATAATATCCAGGATATTCATCTTCCCTACAATTTCATCTATGCTGTAACCTATGATTTCTGCACACCGCGGGTTTACATAGAGGTATTTACCATGTTGAAGTATGTATACTCCTACCATAGATTCTTCCACCAGCCTGCGGAACCGGTTTTCAGCCTCCTGCAATTTGAGTTCGGCCCGCTTTTTATCGGTGATGTCATGATAGTAAATAGAAATACCATCTGCAGAAGGATAAATCAGATCTTCAAACCATTGATTGCTTTGAGCGAAATAGAGTTGTTTTTTAACCGGTTTCATGCTT
This sequence comes from Chitinophagaceae bacterium, assembly GCA_003534175.1. GTDB lineage: Bacteria > Bacteroidota > Bacteroidia > Chitinophagales > Chitinophagaceae > Ferruginibacter. The sequence continues at coordinate 3,662 of DPFD01000232.1, read as the reverse complement.
TGCTGTGCTTCCTGTAAAGCATGATGGAATTCTCCTCCTTTTAAATCGGGATGAAGTTCCCAGATATTTTTTCCCAGCAGCTCCTCTGTGTTTAACCCGTGCAATTCAGCAGCCTTTTCGTTTACGTAGGTATAATTCCACTCATGGTCGAGGGCTATGAAGGCATCGGTGATTCGGTCGAACACATGATTCAGTTCAGCAACTTTGCGCCTTACTTCGCGTTCAAGGTTGGCGGAAAGCACCTGCAATTGTTTCTCCATTGATTTACTCAGGGTGATATCAGTAATCACGCTCACGGCACCAATGATTTTGCCCTGCTGATTTCTTACCCGCGATACGGTAGCCTGTACATGAATCTGCCGGTTGTTTTTATTATGGTGAATCATCTCACCACTCCAGTATTCATTTTTCTGATAGAAAGCTGAGATGGATTCAAAATCAGTGTGTAGAAAATCAATTTGCAATAAAGGAATTAGTTCTTTGCCCAACACTTCGTTTTCGCTCCATCCATACAATTTTTCAGCGTACTTGTTCCAGCTTTTTATTCTAAGCTTTCGATCGATAATGATGATTGGATTGGTGATGCTGTTGATGAGGCTGTCGCTGAACTTTAAACGCTCGGCATTATCCATGTTTACTTTAATTTCTCGCATCATCAGCCTAAACAGTGTTACCAGAAAAGTAAAGAAGGCAATGGTAAGAACCAGAAATTCTATGGCTGTAATTTTAGCAGACAGTTTACTACTCTGACTGGATTGCTGAATTTCTCGCTTCAATTCACTTTCCATTGACCCCACTTTAATGCGGATGCGATTCATCAGCATTTCACTATCGCTTAGTTTCATGTAGGCCGATACAGAATCCAATCCATAGGTTCGTCGGATATTGACGAGATTTCTGGAATCTTTCACCTTTTGGGAGATTAAGCTCAGCAGTTCTTCCCTGCTCTTCAAATCAGCGGTATCCAATGGAATGGAATCATACAAAAGCAGTTCCATATTCGATTTGATGCTGTCGAGTGCGCGGTTATATGTAAGCAGATACAACTCATCGCCTGTAAGCGAAAAACCACGTTGGCCTGATTCCACTGTTTGAACATCTGTAAGAATTGATTCAAGCACATACATTTTTTCCAGTGATGCCTGAACCTTTTCGCTTTGCTTTTCTGCGTTGCGGATGTTTCGGAAAGTAATGAGCGTAAAAATCAGGATGCCCGTGAGTGCAGCTACGAAAAAGAGATTGTACCGGTTCTTGTATCTGGGAAAATTCATGTTAGTTTAAAGATATTAAAGTACAAAAACGAATAGACACTGCAAATTTCACCTACCATTGAAACCGCACAATGAGTTCAGTACCCTGTCCTTTTCGGGAGATAATTTCCATTTCACCGTTGTGGAGAGAGGCTCGGCTGCGGATATTCTTCAGACCCAGTCCTACTCCTGCAATGTCGTCCTTTAAACCCACGCCATTATCTTTTACCGACAGAATCAGGTTTTGGCCGGTATCTTTTATCACTGCAGAGATGGCGGTAGCCTCTGCATGTTTGATGATATTGTTCAACTGCTCCTGAATAATCCGGAACAGTGTAAGTTTTAGGGTATCCGATAACGTTAGTTCATCAAACTGCCAGATGGTTTCAATGTGGTATTTATTAATTTTTTTGATGGAATCAAACAGATCATCTAAACTGGCAATGAGTCCGGCGGTTTCAATTGCACTGGGTAGCAGTGCCCGGCTGAGGTTTCTGATTTCATTCACGGCGGTAAGGATCAGGTCTTTGGCACTTCCCAGCAGTTGCATGCGCATAGCTTCATTGGTCATGGCATATTCCACATAGAGGCGTGTGGTGGCCAGAATCTGGTTGATGTTATCATGCAGCTCCCGGCTGATGTGTTGCCGCTCCTGTTCCTGGGCGGTAATCACTGCACGGGTAATTTCCTGTTGTTTCAGGTTTTGTTCTGCGGTTAACTGATTTTCCAGCAACACCTGCTCAGTGATATTATTTACCATGGCCAGGTTTACCCTTTTTCCAAAATATTCAATGGGTTGATAGGTAATAAAAATATGAATGGCCTCACCATTTTTTTTGAGGTTGGTACTGGTATAGCTGGTAATGAACTGGTGATTGTTTTTTATTTTCTGTGCCGTTTGTATAAATCTGTTTTTAAACTCCGGTGCTACAAGATCAACCACCTTCATGCCGATGAACTCTTCTCGGCTGTAGCCATATTCCCGCATGGCCGAATCATTCACTTCCAGTATTTCGAAGTTATCCGGGTTCCATACAAAGAGTGCAAGTGGGTTATAGTTAAAAAGCTTCCGGTATTTTTCTTCCGATGATTTTATAAGTCCTTCTGCCAGTTTTCGTTCATTAATATTTTTGAAGTTGGCGATGATTGCTCCCACATAAGGGTTGTTCACCAGGTTACGAAAGGTGATTTCTATCCAGATAAATGCACCTGATTTTTGCTGAATCCTCAGTTCGAGGTTCGACGTGTGCCCGGCATCAAACACTACTTCATTGAATGTATCAGAGAGGGGTTGCTGGTCATCAGGGTGCACAAACTGACTGTAATGAATGGTTAAGAATTCATCTTCGGAATATCCAAGAATATGGTGGCCTGATAATAAACTTAAGTGTTTACCATGGGGAGAGATTAGTGCCAGTCCGTCGTTATTTTTTTCTAGCAGAGAACGTAACCTCTTTTCATTATAAATAATCTGTTGTTCCACTTCTTTTTCGGAGGTAATATCTGTTTNNTTCATTGTATTCATTAAACTGAGGTTGGCACTGAATCCTCAGCCAGATTTTTTTTCCACTTTTAGTATAATTTAATACCTCACATTCAAACGGTTGAAGGTTTTTAATTTGACGGGCCATATACTTCACTATTTCAGGGTCGGTATCCTCGCCCTGTAAGAGCTTCCCCGGAGCCTGGCCCACCATCTCTTCAAAACTATATCCGGTGATGCGCGTGTACGCTTCATTTGCCCAAATTACTTTACCGGCAGTATCGGTAATCACCACCGCGCTGCTGGTTTCCCGCACAATCAATGACAGCTTACGGAGTTCATCTTCCGATATTTTCTTTTGTGTAACGTCTCTGGAAGTCCCAATCAACCGGTAGGCAACCCCTTCATCGTTTCTAAACACACTCCCCGACTCGTGGATGTAGATATACCCTTTGTTGCTGCGCATGCGGTAATCCACCTCAAAATTGTGCGCCTGGGGGTTTTGGATAATCTGAGTGAAATAATCGCGCACCATAGCATTATCCGCAGAATGCACAAACGACATCCATTCATCAAAGGTCATTACATCCTGTTCCAACTCTTCGCCCATGAGTTTCGCCCACCCACCCGTATTAAACATCAGAAGATCGGTTTTTAGGTTCCAGTCCCAGATAATTTCACTGGAATAACCGGCCATCATTTTATAGCGTTCATCAGCCCTCGCTATCACAGAAGCCATTTCCAGCTTTTGCAATGAAAATCCGATGCACGCGTTCCACATGGCCGGGGTCATATCTTGTAGGGAGAGGTATACGGGTGCAGCTGTGTCGTTAGGATCAATTTGCGTTTCCGGAAAACCAAACCCTATCACTGGAATTTGGCGGATATACTTTTGGATTGATTTATCGTAAGCAGCCGCATCAGGATAT
>DPFD01000015.1:8072-10746 GCA_003534175.1 Chitinophagaceae bacterium | reverse complement strand
CAACCTGTTTTGTTCAGGGTGGGGTATAATTTTTAAAAACCAGATGTCTAATTGTTTTTAAATGAAGAAAATGTCAGTTATACAATCAAACATTATCAGCTATAAATTCCGTCATGGTATTGTTGAGTTAATTATACTATTGTTTCCATCAATATTAGGGGCGCAAACAGTTAATACACCAATTAATGTTACTCAAGTACCTGTGCCATCAGTAACTATTAATCAACCTCCGGATGCTTATCCATCTGGTATAGTATTGAATCAGGTACGGAAATGGGAATCTAAAGCGCCGATTACGGTTGTTAATTCATTTCCACTTCAATTATATAATAACGTGAAACAGAGGGTTATTTATACTGATGGTTTTGGACGGGTAATTCAAACGGTTAATCGTGAAGCATCTTCCGGGGATAACCCCAAAGATATTGTAATACCCATCATTTATGATGAATTTGGAAGAAACCAGTATAATTATCTTGCATACGTAAGTCCAGAAAATAATGGCACTTTTAAAAGTGACCCATTTGCAGAGCAGGCAACCTATTACAGCCAGTCTCAGTTTAACGGCGAAGATGTATTTTACGGCAAAACCGATTTTGAAGCATCGGCTTTAAGCAGGCCTGTTAAAAGCTACGCACCCGGCAATAGCTGGGCAGGCAGTAACAGGGGTATTGAACTTAAATACCTTGTGAACATTATTGATGACGGTGTAAGGATTTGGAATATGGTAAACGATATTCCGATGTCAGGAATGAATGATGTATATCCTGCAGGTGTATTGTATAAAAGTGTTACAATAGATGAGCATGAGAATGCTGTAGTAGAATACAAGGATAAATCAGGTAATATTATACTTAAAAAAGTACAAATCGGTAATGTACCTGCTGATTATTCTGGCCATACTAATTGGTTATGTACTTACTATGTATATGATGAGTTGAACAGGTTGCGCTTTGTAATCCCACCAAAGGCAGTAAAATTATTGTCTGCCCCGGTTAATAACTGGAATATAGATGCACAGTCCGGCGTTATCAAAGATGAACTGTGCTTTCAGNNTTGATGCAAAAGGCAGGATAATCCGAAAGAAAGTGCCGGGCGCCGCATGGGTGTATATGGTATATGACAACCGTAACAGGCTGGTATTTACACAAGACGGCAACATGCGTACAAACAATCAATGGCACGTTATTTTATACGATGCCATCAACCGCCCCCTGATTACCGGCGTGATTGTTTACACAGGCTCCCTTAACGATTTACAAACCCATGTTTCAGGATTACCTCCGGGAGATGGCACAATACCTNNCGTTCCCAACTACCGGCTTGCCCCCGGTGCTGGTTATATCTGGCTTAGAAACCGGCATCCGCACTCACCGGGCACAGGAAGAGATAACCTTCCTGCCAGGATTTACAACCGATAACGATACCGACCTCAGCGCAGAGATTGAGCCGGGGCCGCCACCTGTGAACCAACAGGTGTTTAATATCTCAATGAACCCTATCCCTCCTTCTTCAGCTTCATCTTTAATAGCCCTCACTATAACACACTATGATAACTACGACTGGGCAAACACTGCCTATAACACCTCGAATAACCATAAGCTCAATGCAGGAACAAACCTCCATGCCGTAGCCCTTCCCGATCAGGCAACACAGGCCGCCATACCTGTAAAAGGTATGGTAACGGGTACGCGGGTACGCACATTGGTAAACCCCGCCAACCTCTCACCGGGCACATGGCTCACCAACCATATTTTCTACGATAAATACGGCAGGGTTATCCAAAGCCGGAATCAAACGCTGAAAGGCTCTGATGTAGCCACCAACCGGTATGATTTTTCAGGGAAGCTGCTGTGCAGCTATGTAGTGCATACCAATAATGAAATCCAGGATGTAGTTCAACAGAAGACCAGTATTAAAACCAATTACGAGTACGACCATACCGGCGCTTTACTGAAAGTATATAAAACCATCAATGATGATGAGGGAAATAAAAAGTTGATAGCAGAGCAGGAGTATGATGACTTAGGCCGGCTGACGGTAAAGAAACTCGGCAGCAACTCGTCAAATGACCCGATTGAAACCCTGCACTACGAATACAACATCCGCGGCTGGATGAAGGGCATCAACATGGATTATGCGAGGGGTGTTTCCAGCAACAACTGGTTTGGCATGGAACTGAACTACGACTGGGGCTTTGAACATAACCAGTACAACGGTAATATCAGCGGCACCAAATGGCGTTCTAAAGGTGATGGCGAGCAACGGGCTTACGGGTTTGGGTATGACAAAGCCAACCGGTTAATGTATGCCGATTTTAACCAGTACACCTCCCACACATGGAACAAGAGCGCGGGTGTGAACTTCACCTCTGTGATGGGCAACGGCACCGACCCAACCACCGCTTATGATGAAAACGGTAACATACTTGCCATGAAGCAATGGGGCCTGAAGCTCAACACAAGCCCTGTGGTGGATGAATTACATTATACTTATTCTCACACCGGCACCAGTAACAAGCTGCAGAACGTGATAGATTTTGCAAATGACCCCGCTACGAAGCTGGGGGATTTCAGGACGAGCCAGCACAGTCTGAATGCGGGTCCAAAAGCCATTTTTGTATCCGGCACAAGCGACCCTTACCTGATAGATGATTATATTTATGATGTAAACG
>DPFD01000015.1:0-7960 GCA_003534175.1 Chitinophagaceae bacterium | reverse complement strand
GCAAAGGGTGTAAAGCTGCAAAAGATTACCACGGAGAAGGACGTATCCGTTACGCATAACAGTAACGTATATACGTCAAACATCACCACCACTACCGATTACATAGGAGGCTTTATCTATGAATCCAAATCCTATTCCAACACCGGTTTATCTGAATTAGGCTACAACAACAAATTACAATTCTTTGTACATGAAGAAGGAAGGGTTCGTCCGGTTGAAATAAACCAGCAGCGTGCATTTGTGTATGACTATTTTATAAAAGACCATCTCGGCAATGTAAGAATGGTATTAACGGAGGAGGAGAAACAATACATCTACCCGATTGCCACGCTTGAAGATGCGAAGATTGCAACAGAGAAAAATTATTATGATATACAGGATGCACAGGTAGTCCCTAAATCAGCAGCTACCGGGATTACTGATTATGTAAATGACAATGGCATAGGCAATAACCCGCCAGATGCAGCATTTAGCAGCACCAACAGCGCAAAGCTCTATAAGCTCAGCAGTAATACAGCCAAAACCGGGTTAGGTATCGCTTTAAAAGTAATGGCAGGCGATAAAATAGATGTGTTTGGTAAGAGCTATTACAATCATTCGGGAGGCTTTACTAATAACCAAAGTATTTCTTTGGATGATATATTAGGAGGCTTTCTGAGCACACCTGCTACAACCACAACACAAGGTGTACACGGAGGGGTAGCGGTCAGTCAGCTTAATACGATACCGGTAAACATTAGTGTAATTACAGGTTTTTTATCTCAACAAAATAATGAAGCCAATAGCCCCGGCAACCTGAAGCCGCAGGCGTTTATCAATTACTTGTTTTTTGATGAACAGTTTAAGTTAGTAAACGGCGGAGTAAGCATAGCGGGCAGCAATGGACAGTTAAAAGACCACTTCCAGGATTTACAAAACCTGGCTGCTCAAAAGAACGGTTTTCTGTATATTTATTGCAGCAACGAANNACTTACAGGTAGTGCATACAAAAAGCCCTTTATTAGAGGAAACACATTATTATCCGTTCGGGTTGACGATGAAAGGGATATCTTCAAAAGTTTTTGATGCACAAGAGAATTCATATCAGTACCAGGGCGAATACAGCGAGTTTGATGTGAACCTGAATTGGAATGAGTTTGCATTAAGAAATTATGACCCGCAGATAGGTCGGTTTATACAGGTTGATCCTTACGACCAGTTTGCCAGTGGATATACAGGGATCGGCAACAACCCTGTAAACAATATAGATAAAGACGGTGGCTGGAGTGTNNGTGTGAGTGTAGGGTTTACACATGCATTAGTTGGCGCAGTAGGAGGAGGTTTGATCGCATATTTCATTGCGAAGAATAATGGAGTTTCAGACTTAGGAGTTGTTGTTGCAAGTGTGTTTGGCGCATTGATAGGAGGAGGTTTGGGATTCGGGGTTGGCGAAGCAATAGCTGAGAGTAAATCTTATTTTGCTAACGATTCAGATAATTTCTGGAGAAATCTACGAGGATTTTACGATGGGCTTTTTACAAAGGGGGGAAATTCCATTGGTGTTTCACCGAACAATGCACATTCTCCTGAAATATGGGGTACGTTTCGATTTAAGAAGGTATTACCAAGTCTAAAAACATCAGTTCGAAATGTATTATTAAACCCGGAAAAAGGAAGGGAGTTTTATTCAACTGCCGGTTTTATTTGGCGGAATAGTTTGGCGGTGTATATGTATTTAGGCCCAGTCTATTTGATTTATGAAAAAGTGCTTCGCAATATTATTAGGATCCCCCAAAAAACACAGTANNAAAAAATATTTATTACCCATACTTCTACTGGCATTTGGATGTGGAAGCTATGATCTACACAGTAGAACCGACAGGAAAAAATCCAAAAGATTTAGAAATTCAAAAGCTATTTTTGTAGCTACTCAAAAGCAATATATGGGTAGAACGGTTACTTTTCGAGAAAACAATTATTTTGAAATTTACCAATCAAGAAAGAATAAGCGAGGAAAATATTCCAAGGATAGATTTTATTTTGGTGTGTATAAAAGCCTTGAAAATGAAATTGTATTGAGAAATCTTGGCAGTGCTGACGGTTTTTACTTAGACACATTGAAGTGGTTAAATCAAAGGAGTAGTTTGATTTTTAAAGACAGTGAGGTGTTTTTGGTGAAACATAGGCCGAAGTAGTAATGTATCATTTCTGCACCGCGATAATAAGAAATTTAGTCTTTATTATAACCTTCTTAAAGATAAAATCTTTATTGTAACCGTACAGGTATGATAAAAACGGGGCAATGAACAAATGGCTAAACAAAAATGTTTTTTATAGCTTGAAAAAGATATAATTGATTTGCTGATTGAAATAATGATAACATGAAAATATTCACGTTTAATATAGATTCTAAATTATGAGAAAGATATTCACTTTTTTAGGCGCTTGTTTACTTAATTCGTCCGCTAACTTATGCGTGGCGCAAGTAAAACTACAATCAGGGGCAGCCGAGTTTAATGTTCCGATTTATTCATATTCCGATAATCAGGGGGTATCAACCTCTATTGTGTTGGATTATAAAAACGGTAATGGTTTAAAGGTTAACGAAATTGCCTCGGAAGTGGGTACAGGATGGAGTTTGGAGAGTGGAGGTTTTATTGAGAGAGAGCAAAGAGGTTTACCCGATGACCAATGCAGGGCTTCAGCAGTTCCCAACCCTTTGCCACTGCATACACAAATGACCGAACAACAGTATTATGATACATATTTTCCAAACGGGTATTTGTTTTCTACGTATAGTCCGGACGATGTTATTACTAATGAAGGATCCCAAATCCGAATGATGCCTAATTTTCAAAACTGGCATGGAATAGAGCCGGAGAAAGAAATATTTTCGGCTGATAGAGAGCAGGATATATTTAGATTGAGAGCAGGGGCGGTATTTGTGGAATTTGTGATTAATAAGAACGGAAGTGTTCAAGTTTTAAACAATGTTAATAATCTGAAGTTTGAAATTGTATATGAGGATATGCTGATTGATAAAATCAGGACGCGCATTTCAAAGTTTATTGTAACTACATCTGATGGTATTAAATATGTTTTTTCAGAAAAAGAGCTTACGCAAACTTGTAAATATATTAAAGCATTTCAAGTTACCAATGGTTATACGGATTTAGATGAAAATTATACTCCTCAACCGGGAGATTTCCAAATTGGATATGCATATTGCGTGGGTTGCACACCTCCTCCCCAAACAAATACCTACCCTGCTGTTTTTTATAGTAAACGTACTGGAAATTTTACGGTTAATAAATGGTATTTATCTGAGATAGTTAACCCTATTGCAGTCGAAAATGGGATTAAATTTCACTACGAAGAGTATGATTTTGAAATAAATGCAGGTAGACAAATGGAGTTCTACGAGTCGTCAAATTTAATTATCAATAAGCTGTTGAAAAAAGCCTTACGTATTTCACAAGTAGAAGTGCCATCAAAAGATTTGATTATAACATTTAACTATGAAAGCTATCCGAGAATAGATGTTCCGGACGTAAAGCCCTTGAAGGAAATAGTAATAAAAAGGGGGATACAGCAAATAAATAAGTATGTTTTTCAGTACCAATATTTTTTTACATCAATTATTAAGCCGTACACATATTCATTTCATGATAATGAAAAATATCTTCTTCGTCTTAGTTTAAAATCGGTTCAAAAGTTTGGAAAAGATATGGGGGCTTTTGATAAACCATATTACTTTGAGTATTACACTGGTAACCCAGAATATGCATTTGGTGGGTATAATACAAATGGGCCATTTAGAGTAACTGCGGATATAGTCCCACCCATGTTTTCACTTTGGACAGATCACTGGGGTTATTACAATATAACGTTATCTTCAAGATTGAACCCGGCTATTTATGATTATCCGATGAATTATATTCCTGAATATTTTGCGATTAAAAATGAATGTCAACAAGCACATATTTTTAAACAACCAATTGTGGGTATGGCAAAGAATGGCATACTGAGAGAAGTAGTATACCCAGCAGGAGGTAAGTTATTATACGAGTATGAACAGAATAGCGCCTTTCATGCAGGGCAGGATGTTTATACCGGAGGTGTTCGTGTGAGTAAAACAGTACTGAAAGATGGTTTTGGAATAACGCCGGATTTGATTACGGAGTATAAATATCTCGATGAATCAGGGTTAAATTCCTCAGGTTATGGTTATGAAAATTATACTTATAGCATTGAGAGAGGGAGAAGAGTGTATAAACAAAGTGCGAACAAGAAGGCATGGGTTTTGTTTAAAGATTACGCAGTAGGAGGGGCTATAGAAAATTCTGTTTCAATGGGAATATTGTCTAATCTATCAATTAGTGCTGTAAACGCCGCAATAAGCACACTTGTTGCTCAAATAATTATCGCTATGATAGATTTGAATTCGCCTGAATACACAGATTATAATATAATCAGTTACACAAACATACCGTACCAGATGCACAATCCTCTTCCTCATTTGTATTCGAGAGTTGAACTGATGCAATATAGTTCAGGAAACCCCCCAACAAATGGAAAGACAATATATGAATTTACATCTATTACCGATAAACCATTCTATACACCCATTTTAAATTATCCGTTTTCAAATATGCCAAGATATAATAGAACTTTTTATGGGCTTATTAAAAGAATAAAAGTTATTGAAAATAATGGGAATACCGTAAAAGAGAATATTTATGATTATGAAACTTCTAATTCGGAGGGCTACAAATCTACTTTTTGGCGTGCGATTAAAGAAGTTTTCGATACATATCCAACAACACATGACACGTATTTTAGTCAAAGCAATAACATATCCTCACAATCATACTATTCATCGATAGAACGTACATCTCTAAAATCCGCTATGGAGAAAGTTTATGATGGAAGTAATATTGGATATTTAGAAAAAACAATTAACTACACTTATAATTCCCTAAATCATAAACCATCTATAATTCATTCAATTGATAGCAAAGGAAATACAATAGAAACACATGCATATTATCCGGGCGATATGGATTTTAATCTTTACCCGGTGTATCAAGAAATGATTAATCGTAATATTACAGATAAAGTTGTGTGTACTGAAACCTGGCAAGTGTCTTCAGGTACAGACCCGCTGCTTTTAGATTGTGAAGTAAACAAGTATGAAGAACTGCCCGGAGGACAAATATTGGTATCTACTACTTTTAATCTTCAAACTTCAAGTCCATTAACAATAACTAGCATAGGTCCCTTTAATAATCAAATGCTGATAAGAAACCCATCTTATATAAAACCTGTTTCAGATTACACGTACGACAATTATAATAATGTGGTTGAAGCTAAACAAGTTGAAAGTGGTCAAATAGTTTCTAATATTTTTGATTATAAGGGAGAATACATTATCGCTAAGGTGCAAAATGCCAAATCATCGGAAATCGCCTATACTTCTTTTGAAGATAATTTGAACAATTCACACAATTGGATTACGAATGGAGTATCCTTCACAGCTTCCGAAGGACCAACAGGGAAGATGATCGCAGTTATTTCTGCAGGAAGTTCAATATCCACTTCAGTAACAATTAACAAACCATATAAATTAACTCTTTGGGCCAATGCCGGATTGTTTCAAATTAATAATGGGATTAATCCAAAGTTTGTTAGTAATCCTGTAAATGGATGGAGCTATTATGAATTCGATATTCAAGCAGGAGAACCATCTCTTGTGATAACAGGAGATTGCTCCATAGATGAAATTCGCTTATATCCCCAAGAATCAATAATAGAAACATATACATTCGATATATCAGGTAATATCACTTCTCGATGTGATGACAACAATAGGATTACTTATTATGAGTATGACCTAATGAATAGAATTTATCTCAAAAGGGATTTGGATAAAAACATTCTCGAAAAATTTGAGTATAATCAATAAAGCAAGTAATGTTTTAAGGAATTTGGTATAGACAGGTTGTTCAAATTATTTTTAAAATGTTTGCGCCTTTGCTGGTGTTCCGAAAAACTATATGCCGCTGTTGCGTCTTGAGTGTATGCTTGGTAGCGCAGGCGGGNNTTTGCATTACGATATTTTGATTCATAATCAAAATTTAATTCGCACGTTTTATTAAAACTTGAATTGTATAGAACCTCCGGTTCTCTATAGTGTTCAATTCTTCATTGAAACCGAATAAAACATTTAAGGGCATTACAGAGGTATTTGATCACCTGGTGTATAAATTTGACAAAGTTGGAGGAGAAGAATCGGATTACTCGTACAACAAACACAATTGGTATGATTATCGAATTACTTCAACAGGCGAAGAAGAAGTGCAATTAACCTACCCCGGTGTTCATTCACTCCTGGTAGTGAAATTTAAGTATGAAAAGTAAGGTCGGTTTATGTATTGAGAACAACATTTCACACTGATGAAACTTTAGCATCTTCTATGTTCGGTATGTAAGCTCCCCGGTTTAGGCTAAACATCACATATTATAACGCAGTGTTATACAGGAAAAGCCTGCCGGTATTTTACAATTACAATCGAGGAGTGTATTTGGCTTCATCTCCTTATAAATCAGTAATTTCGCCCCTTACCGAATTTTCAGCCGATGAGAAAAGTATACCTGATTCTTGCTTTATGTTGCAGCGCTCTGTTGGCTCAGGCGCAAACTCAATTGATTGTAAATGAATTTTCTCAGGGAAACCAGGGCTCCAGAGAGTTTATTGAATTACTCGTAGTGGGCACCCGCACCTGTACTGATAGTACCGCCGATTTGCGCAACTGGATTTTTGATGATCACAACGGCTGGTACGGTGGTTCCGGAACGGGCATTGCCGCAGGACATTTCCGTTTTAAGAACGATCCCAACTGGGCCGCGGTGCCCTACGGGTCTATCATCCTCCTCTATAATCCCGACGACCGAAATACTTTAATCCCGGCCGGCGCCAGTGATCCAACCGATGCCAATGATGATTATGTTTATATTCTTCCCATCAACAGTACGTTCATCGAACAAAATATTTTAGAACCTATTTCTCCTTCATCCACCAATTATGTGTATCCAACTGATAACTATGGGGCTACCACAGACTGGGTGCCGGTTGGGCTAGCCAATGGTGGAGATGCTGTAATTATTGTAAACCCTGCCAACAGAACCACCGCACACTTTTCTATTCAGTTTGGATTTGTTCCGGGTACGGCTGCTCAAACACCCACTGTAAATAAAGGGCCCGTGATTGCAGGTAATAACTGTTATTTATCTGATGATCAGTTTACGGTTGCTGCGAGTTGGCTTGTTGGAACCGCGGGTACAGCTGAGGAAACGCCCGGTGCCCCGAATACCACCGCCAATGCCAACTGGATTCAATCCATGCGTGTACAGAGTGGAAGTAGTTTTACCGTTACGGCAACTACAACTGCTCCCACCTGCATTGTACCTACCGGAAGCATTACGGTAGATGCGCCTACCGGTGCCGCATACACGTACAGCATCAATGGGGTCGATTTTCAAACGAATCCTGTTTTCAGCGGCCTAACTTCAGGCAATTATACAGTAACCGTTTTGGAATCAGGCGGATGCACGGGTACCACTTCGGTTGCTGTTCCACCTGCACCCGGTGCGCCGGCTACACCCGTTACAACCATTACCCAGCCTACCTGCTCGCTATCCACCGGAAGCGTTGAAGTTACTGCACCTACCGGTGCGGGGTTAACCTATAGCATTGATGGTGTTAACTTTCAGGGAACTACCATTTTCTCCGGATTAACGCCCGGCAACTATACCCTTACCGTTCGAAATGCCGATGGATGTACTGCACAGTCTGCCCTTACCGTGAATGCCGCACCGGCCACCCCTGCAGCGCCTTCGGTAACTACTCCGATGTTGTATTGTGTGGGAGATGCCGCTGCACCACTTACTGCCACGGGCAGCAACTTGCTTTGGTATTCAT
>DPFD01000252.1:12802-17584 GCA_003534175.1 Chitinophagaceae bacterium | reverse complement strand
GGCCACTTCAAGGGCTAGGCGTGTTTTACCTGTTCCGGGCGGGCCCACCAACAGTGCGCCTTTAGGAATTTTTCCTCCGAGGGATGTATATTTTTTCGGATTTTTCAGGAAGTCTACAATTTCCATTACTTCCACTTTGGCCTCATCTAGTCCGGCTACATCGCTGAAGGTAATGTTTACGCGGGTGCCCTTATCGAATAAGGTAGCCTTTGATTTTCCAATACTGAAAATGCCTCCAGGTCCGCCACCGCCACCGGGTCCGCCCATTTTACGCATCATCATCACAAATAAAAATCCGATCAGCAGGATGGGAAGTAAGGTGCTCAGTAACTGACTCAACACTTCGCCTTCATTTCCGGGCCGGTCGGGTACTTGCTTTACTTCAGGGTGCTTTTCATAAAACTCACCCATTTGCGTGGCAAAGGTTNNGTTGAAAAACAACTGAGGGTTTCCGGTAGTTATTTTGAGTGCGGAGGTGTAATTGTCAACCCGCGAAGGTTCTTTCGGGTCGTTGAGAATAGATGAGTACAAATCCTTTTTATTCTTCAGGCTGTCGGGGTTCAGGAAAACACGCACAATTTTTTTATTGCGAATGGTTTTGATTTTTTCAATATCCCCTTCCTTCAGCATAGTATAAAAACTTTGCTGGTCGGTTTCCACGCCTGAGCTGCTGGAATTATAAAATACGTTGTAGAAAATGATGATCAGGAATAAAACACCATACACCCAGAAAATATTGAATCTGGGTTTTTTCTTTGGATCTTCAGCGCCCGGTGGCCTGTCTGTAGGTTTCTTGTTTGAATTTTGCTGGTACATGTTGAATTTGCTGGCGTGTGGTTAAGGTGTTTTTTAAGAGTTGTGTTCTACCAGTGGGGCATCGCTCCACATTTCTTCCAATTGATAAAATTTACGGGGTTCGGGCATCATAATATGCACTACTATGTTGATGTAATCAACCAAAATCCATTGTAATCCCTGTCTTCCTTCATGCTTGTACGGAGCTTCTCCGCACAGGCGCTTTACTTCATGTTCCACAAAATCGGCCAGTGCCTTCAACTGGGTGGTGTTGTTTGCTTCACAAATGATGAAGAAATCAGCCACCGCTTCCNNCCGGGATTTTTCTCAAATCCAGGCTCACAATATGCTCCGCCTTTTTTTCTTCCAGGGCATGGATGATGGCTTTAAAAATTTTACTGTTGCGGGTAAGTTTGGAAGGATGTTTCTTCCTGTTATTTAAAACTTCGAAATTATTCAACCTATGGGTATTTTGTTTGACAATAGCATTTAAGTTTGCTTGTGGGCAAATTTCATATTTTCCAAAATTAAGATAATCTTTTTACCTGAAATGGAGGCGTTTTTATTTAACATATTGGAACAGGTGGACAGTACCAACAACTATGCCATGCAGCAGATTCATGCAGGAATGGCAAAGCATGGAATGTGCTGGATGACACACTACCAATCAGCAGGTAAGGGGCAACGCGGAAAAACCTGGGAAAGCCGGCCCGGTGAAAGCATCCTGATGTCGGTAGCTATCCAGCCTCCTCCCGTTTTTAACCTGCAGCATTTTCACTTTCACGCAGCAATAGCCCTAACCTGCAGCAACTTTCTATCACAGCAAACCCATGAATCTTTTTCGGTAAAATGGCCTAATGATATGTATTGGCGTGACAGAAAGGCAGGAGGGATACTGATAGAAAACATCATTCGCGGAAATCATTGGAACTGGGCCGTAATCGGGATTGGGTTGAATATTAATCAGGAAGATTTTGGACTAACCCACATCCGGCCAGTTTCTCTGCGTCAGATCACCGGCCGAATTTTCAATGTAGAATACCTTGCCCGGCAGCTGCACCGTCAGTTATTGGATGACTTACAAAAAATATCCGCCGGCAACCTGCATCAGCTGATGGCAAATTATAATGAGTGGTTATACAAAAGAAATTCGATCACCACTTTTATACAAAATGGTGAAACCTGCTCCGCAAAAGTGCTGGAAGTGGATGAAAACGGCAGACTGCACACATCCGCATCCGGACCGGAAGGATGGCCTTTCGGAACCGTGCAATGGGTAACGGAATCATAAATGTTCCGCAGCCCTCGCTTCTACCTCAAAACGATTGTTGTAATATCCTGACCGGAGCGATTCGAAAAGGTACCGAGCGATAAATCCCCAAAAACCATATTGCTTGTACTGCCGGATGTGACACAACTCGTGTTTCACCCATGCGGTGTTTTCTAAAAATTCCTTTGTGGTAGCGCCATACAGGTGGATAGTATTGCCAAATACGATGGCCACTTTGCGTGCTTTCAGGTTATAGGCGGCCATACGTGCAGGAAATGAATGTTCCAGAATCGAAAAATCAATTCCTTCCATTTGCAGGTATGTACGCCTTTTACTCATTTGTTGAGTTGTAGTATTTCTTCCGCATGCGCTTTGCTTACCGGTTTTCGGATGATTTCACGGATAATCCCTTTTTCAATGATAAAGGTGGTTCTCGCAATGCCCATGTATTTATTTCCGAACATTTGCTTTTCAGTCCATACACCATAAGCCTGTACAATGGTTAAATCAGTATCGGCAATCAACGAAAAAGGTAATTGATGTTTGGCGCTGAATTTTTCATGTTGCTTCACAGTATCCGCACTTACCCCGATAACTTCATATCCTTTTTTCTTTAATGGTGCATAGTGGTCGCGCAGGTTGCATGCCTGCACCGTACAGGTAGGGGTGCCGTCTTTCGGATAAAAGTACAGTGCAACTTTCTGTTGCTTAAAATCTTTCAGACAAATTTTCTCGCCATACTGGTTGGTGCCACAAAATAAAGGGGCCTTATCTCCGGGTTTCAACATATACTCACGTTAATGGTTAAATGTAAATGTGCGGCTGGATGCATTTCCTGCCATGTCTTCCACATATATTTCCAGTGTATTCAATCCTTTCTTACAGCGGTCGTCTTTTTTATACACGAAATTCTTACCCTTATCAAAGCTTACCAAAATCCATTGTCCGTTTAACGTGGCCCTGAAGTTGGTTAAATCTTCTGCATTATCTGTAATGGTAAAAGATAAACGGGATGGAGTGTTTGAAACAGTCGATATCACGGGTGAAAGGGTGTCGTATATCAGTTTAAAATTTCCCAGCTCCCGAAAAGAAGCCTTGTACCAGCCATCTTTGTAACTGGTAGGTGCATACTTTTTCCTCGTGCCAAAATAATAGTGCATCACCACTTTTTCAGGTTTTGGAAATGATACATCCCTGATCTGAACATTGAAAAATTCATGTACCGGTACCGTGCCATTGTGCAACTGATGCACCAGTCCGGTGGGTGTACTCAGTACGTTGTATTTGAATTGAAAAGAATCGTACAACGCTTTTTCAGGGAGATAAAAGCGCACGTTTTCATTTTCAAATATGTTCAGCACGTTTGGATGGAATACCGGTTCGCCCATTTTCTTTTGGGTAGATGAGGCGGCGCTTCCGCGCACTTTAAACCGTACCACTGATTGGTTTCCTACGGGATCATATACTATGATTTTAACATCCTGCCATGCGTTATCCTGAAGCTTCAAAATGCCATCTCCGCCTGAATAAATGTGGTGGTGATGTCCGGGTAAAAGGGATAAATGCTGGATATACGGACCGCCACCTAATTTTGTTTTATAATCTATGTGGGCATTCAGATAGCGCGTGTGGCTATAGTGGATGCTGTCCATCGTGAACCTGCACTGCTCCTCATTGTTTACAAACAGTGCCGCTCCATAAATTCCGTTCTGATTAGTGGACCCTGTATATCTATCGTAGGAAGTAAATCCAAAACTGATGCGGTTAGATTGTACCACCACATCCTGCGCGGTATAACCACCTGCAGTTTTCACAAGCGGGATGTATCGGGGCGTTTGTTCGTATGTACTAATGTTTCTATCGTATACGGCTAAACGCAGAATATCGGGTGGGGTTTTGTCGGAGATGTGAAAACCATGCTTCAGCGGATTTAAAACCACTTCACTTTGGGTGTTGCGCATTTCAAAGTGAAGATGCGGACCCATAGAACCGCCTGTATTCCCGCTGTAGGCAATAAACTGCTTTCTTTTAACAGGGAAGAGTCCGGCAGGTACGGTGAGGTCAATTTTCCAGCTTTCCGCTTCATACTGGCGGGCGCGTACCCATGCTTCCAGTTCAGGATAAAAATCGTTCAGGTGTGCATACACGGTAGTGATGCCGTTCGGATGATCAATGTATATCGATCTTCCATACCCCCAGGGTTCAATTTTTACCCGCGATACATATCCTTCTTCAATGGAATAGATGTCTAAGTTTTCCCTTCGCTCTGTTCTACCATCCAGCCCCATGTGGTAGTGGTTTGAACGCAACTCTCCAAAATTGGCAGTTAATTCAGGCCTTGTACCAACAGGCCATGGGTACGACTGGCTTTGGGCCATCATCCCCCCAAAAAGAAAACAAATAAAAAAAAGTACGGATGGCTTCATGTATGCGTATGCTTTGTGCAAATATAGCCATCCCCGTTGCTTAACAATTTAGAGAAATGTGAAATCAATTCAGTTTCATGGCATTGGTAAGTATGTGGCAAACGAAATGTTCAGTACATAACTTCCTTTCATGTTTTCTGAGCTGTTTTCCATGAGATTGTATAGAAGTATACAAATTTGTATGTCATCCTTCCTGCTTTACAGCTATTTTCTTTTACCTTTGCCCGCCATCCCAAAGGCAATCCCACATGCCAAAAAATACATCCATTCAATCTGTTTTAATCATAGGTT
>DPFD01000252.1:8143-12786 GCA_003534175.1 Chitinophagaceae bacterium | reverse complement strand
GCCTGCGAATTCGACTACTCCGGAACACAGGCTGCGAGAAGCATCAGAGAAGAAGGTATTAAAGTGATTCTGATCAACAGTAATCCGGCTACTATCATGACAGACCCCATGATGGCCGACCGGGTGTATCTGCTGCCGTTAACCGTGGAGAGTATTGAGCAGATTCTGGAAGAAAATAAGATTGATGCGGTGTTGCCCACGATGGGCGGACAAACCGCGTTGAATTTGTGTAAGGAAGTAGATGAACTCGGCATTTGGGAAAAGTACAATGTTCAGTTGATTGGTGTGGACATCCACGCCATTGATAAGGCGGAAGACAGAGAGAAATTCCGTCAGTGGATGATTGAAATGGGTATTCCGGTAGCACCTGCAAAAATTGCCAACTCCTTCCTCGAAGGAAAAGAGTTTGCCCAATCCATAGGTTTCCCGCTCGTAATCAGGCCTTCCTTCACTCTGGGCGGATCCGGTGGAGGCATTGTATTTAAAAAAGAAGAGCTGGATGAAGCGCTCAACAACGGATTGAAAGCTTCACCCATCCATGAAGTGCTGGTGGAAAAAGCCGTATTGGGGTGGAAGGAGTTTGAACTGNNCAATGCGGATAATGTAGTCATTATCTGTACAGTTGAAAACTTCGATCCAATGGGTGTGCATACCGGCGACAGTATTACCGTGGCACCGGCCATGACGCTCAGTGATAGCGCCTTTCAGCGCATGCGCAACACAGCCATCCGGATGATGCGCGATTTAGGAAACTTCGCCGGAGGATGTAATGTGCAGTTTGCCCTCAATCCTGAAACAGAAGATCTGATTGTAGTGGAAATTAACCCGCGGGTTAGCCGCTCATCTGCACTGGCCAGTAAAGCTACCGGCTATCCTATTGCCAAGATTGCCGCCAAACTCGCGCTGGGATATAATCTGGATGAACTCAAAAATCAAATTACTCAATCTACCTCTGCATACTTTGAACCGGCACTGGATTATGTTATTGTAAAAATCCCACGCTGGAATTTCGATAAATTTAAAGGCGCCAACGATACCCTCGGATTTCAGATGAAATCAGTTGGTGAGGTGATGGCTATTGGCAGAAGCTTTACCGAGGCAATTCAAAAGGCTTGTCAGAGCTTGGAGAATGAAGCCGTTGGGTTGGGTTATTATGGCAAAAGCCTGATGCGTGCCGAAGAATTACTGGAGTATATTAAAACTCCCAAGTGGGACCGCGTGTTCAGGATTAAAGATGCACTGATGGCAGGGGTGAGTGTGAAGCGCATTGTAGAAAGTACAGGGATTGACCGTTGGTTCATTTACCAGATCCGCACCATTTGCGAGCTGGAAAAAGCCATAGCAGCGCATACCATTGATACACTACCTGAACAGTTGTTGCGCGAAGCAAAACAACACGGCTTCAGCGATGAACAGATTGTACGCATCCTCAGAGAAGGCAAAGAAGAAGATGTGTTTGAGCTGAGAAATAAATACAACATCCGCCGCGTGTATAAAATGGTGGATACCTGCAGCGCCGAATTCGAAGCATCCACACCTTACTTCTATTCCACTTTTGAAAATACACAGGGAAATATTCCGGCACAAAATGAATCGGTTAGTACCCAAAAAGAAAAAATCATCGTTTTGGGCAGCGGCCCTAACCGCATCGGACAGGGAATTGAATTCGACTATTGTTGCGTGCATGGATTACAGGCCATTCGGGAAAGTGGTTTTGAAGCCATCATGGTAAACTGTAATCCGGAAACAGTTTCAACAGATTTTGATATTGCCGATAAGCTCTATTTTGAACCGGTGTTCTGGGAACATCTCTGGGAAATTGTGGAATATGAAAAACCGGTAGGAGTGATTGTACAGTTGGGCGGACAAACCGCACTGAAACTTGCCAAACGCCTGCACGAAAAAGGAGTGAAAATTATCGGTACTTCTTTTGATAATATGGATATTGCTGAAGACAGAGGCCGGTTTAGTGATATGCTGAAAGAACTCGACATACCATATCCTAAATACGGTACAGCTTATACCACCGACGAGGCTATTGAAATTGCCAATGAAGTGGGATATCCGGTGCTGGTGCGCCCAAGTTATGTGCTGGGCGGACAAAGAATGCGGATTGTCATCAACGATGAAGAACTCGAAAAAGGCGTACTGAGTTTGCTGAAACATCTTCCCGGAAATAAAATTTTAGTGGATCACTTTTTAGACCGTTGCCAGGAAGCAGAAATTGATGCCATTTTCGACGGTGAAACATTTCATGTGATGGGTGTGATGGAACATATTGAACCCGCAGGTATACACAGTGGCGATAGCCATGCCGTGCTTCCACAGTTTAACCTCAGTCCGCTGATTGTGCAAACCATGGAAGAGTATGCAGAAAAAATTGCCCGCGCACTGAATATCAAAGGGCTGATCAACATTCAGTTTGCAATTAAAAACGGAACGGTGTATGTTATTGAAGCCAATCCGCGCGCCTCACGTACCACACCTTTCATTGCCAAGGCCTACCAGATTCCTTACCTCAACATTGCATCCAAAGTAATGCTGGGCGTAGCGAAACTGAAAGATTTTACTTACGATAAAAAATTGCAGGGCTTCGCCATTAAAGAACCTGTTTTCTCTTTCAACAAGTTTCCGGGAGTAAATAAAGAGCTTGGGCCTGAAATGAAAAGTACCGGTGAGGCTATCCGCTATATTAAAGACCTGCGCGATCCATATTTCAGACAGTTGTACAAGGAGCGCAGCATGCACCTGAGCAAATAATTCAGGTACCTCCCCGTTTTAAATATTTGTAAACGGTTACATCCCGCTGAAGGCTCGAAATTCAAAGGATGCGTACCCTTCATGTTGTTCCGTGGCGTATGGCCCCGTTTTTAAGGTTGCTAATCGCTTTTCTTCCGGGCGTTTTGATTGGCCATTATTTTCGTTTACCCCTTATCGTTATTGTTGTATCTCTATCCCTAAACGCAGGCTTTTTTGTTTTCTTTCTGCTGAAACCTTCCTTCATTAGTAAGTCATTCTATTGGGTTCAGGGATGTACAGTGTATCTGGCTGTTTTATTCTCGGCTCTACTGATTACATACTATACCAAACCAGAAAACTCGTTACAATGGTACGGGCATTATCTCTCACCCGATGCTATACTGCGTGTACGCATTACCGAACCACCGGTGGAAAAACAGAAATCTATTCGGTATGATGCTCAGGTTGAATCTGTTTACGGTGTGGCAAAACAACTGAAAGGGCAGTTGGTGTTGTACGTGGATAAGCAGGTGGCTTCCAAACCGGATGCAGGGGATGTATTGTTCATCCGAAATACGCTGCAGCTGATTCCCCGGGCAGCCTCTCCGGGCGCATTTGATTACGGATTGTACATGAGCCGAAAGGGCTATTATCATTCAGCCTGGTTGCGCGAGGGCGACTTTGTGATTTCATCCCATAAAACGCACAGTATACACCAATGGATATACCGTTGCCGCAATGGAATTTTGAATATTCTCTCCACACACTTTAAAGATCTCGAAATTTTGGGAGTAGCCGAAGCCCTGCTGATTGGTTATAAAGAACACCTCGACCCTGAACTGAAAACGGCCTTTACTGAAACCGGAGTGATACATGTAATTGCTATATCAGGTTTGCATCTCGGGTTAATTTATGTGGTGCTCGTTTTTCTGCTCAAAAAAGTGCGGTGGGTATGGAAAAGAGTACTGCTGCGGGCTATCCTGGTGTTGGGTGCCCTGTGGGTTTTTTCTTTGCTCACCGGAGCGCCGGCATCGGTGTTAAGAAGTGCAGTTATGTTTTCGTGTATGCATATCGGTGAGGGTTTCTTCAAAAAATCATCGGTATACAATTCCATGGNNNTGCTGTTGTGTTACAATCCCTTTTTTCTGTGGGATCCGGGTTTTCTACTGAGTTATCTGGCTGTGTTGGGCATAGTAGCCCTGCAACGCCCGATATTCACCGCATTGTATTTTAACTGGAAGCCACTTCGCCTGGTGTGGGGACTCCTGGCCGTATCCATTGCGGCACAACTGGCTACCCTGCCGGTATGTTTGCTTTACTTTAAACAGTTTCCGAATTATTTTTTAATCACCAACCTGATAGTGGTTCCACTGTCAACCGTAATCCTTTTTGCAGAAATCATACTGGTGGCTTTTTCCTGGTGCCCGGGCGTTGAGTACTGGGCCATGGTAACTCAATGGTTGATTCAGGGGATGAATCAATTCATCCGCTTTTGCAGTCGACTACCTTTTGCGCTCACCGCACCCATTTATGCTACAGTTTATTCTACGTGGATGATGGGCGCCGGTTTAGCCTGCATAGCCTGGGGCATTTTGCGCCGTCAAAAGAAGTCCTTGCAGTTGGCAGCCTTGTTTGCTGTATTGTTTTCAGCAGGATATATGGTTGAAACGTTCAGGCGGATGAATCAGCGAAAAATACTGGTCTACAAAACGCCCTCCCATACCACCATCGACATCCTATATAACCATCGTTTTTTATACGTGGGAGATACTGCTGTACCGATGCACTCATCCGAATACGAGTATCTGCTGTTGCCGGCAAGAATACACTATCGAACGCCTAAGGCCGCAAACGCGCTTCCGGGAGTAATCATTCATGAAAATGCTATGAGCCTGGCGGGTAAA
>DPFD01000252.1:1228-8137 GCA_003534175.1 Chitinophagaceae bacterium | reverse complement strand
CGGGAAAAATGCCCGGTTGAACATCAGCGAGCCGGTTACGGCAGAGGTATTGCTGGTAAGCCACCAGGCCCCGGTTCCTGATTTCTCAGTATGGGCAAACTTACATCCCAAACAGGTAATACTCGATGCTACGAATAGTTTGTGGAAAATTGAAGAATGGAAAAAAGCATGCGAAAAGTTACTTTTGCCGTGCCATTCTGTAACACAAAACGGCACATTCAGCGCAAACTGGTGAATTGTTTTGAAAACATCTACTTCTCTTATCTGCATCGCATGAATAAAAAAATTAAAACCGCACTGATTTCTGTTTTTTACAAAGACGGACTGGACGACATTGTAACCTGGCTCCACCAAAACGGTGTAGTGATTTACAGCACCGGTGGTACCAGAGATTATATAGAAAAACTCGGAATCCGTTGTATTCCGGTGGAAGAAGTTACAACGTATCCTTCCATTTTGGGAGGCCGTGTAAAAACCTTGCACCCCGCCCTTTTTGGAGGTATTCTGGCCAAGCGGGATGATGATGTGCATGTAGAGGAAATGGAAACGTATCACATTCCTGAAATCGATCTGGTAATGGTTGACCTTTATCCGTTTGAAGAAACCGTTCGTTCCACCAGCGATGAAAATTTAATCATCGAAAAAATTGACATTGGCGGTCCTTCCATGATACGCGCCGCGGCAAAAAACTACAAAGACGTTACCGTAGTGGCCTCTAAAAAAGATTATCCCATTTTGTTGAACTTGCTGCAGAATCAGGAAGGCATTACTACGATTGAACAACGACGCACCTTTGCCGTAAAGGCTTTTGATGTGTGNNGTGCACTTCGTACGATACAGCCATTTCAAATTATTTTCATCAATCCAATTTCATCACTCCGTTTAATCAACCGGAAACGGTTTTACGATATGGTGAAAACCCACACCAGCAAGCTACTTTTTATGGCAGTTTATCTGCCGATTTTAAACAATTGCACGGGAAGGCCTTGTCATACAACAACCTGGTAGATGTTGAAGCAGCCCTCCAACTGATGAGTGATTTCGCGGGAACAACAGATGCAGTGTTTGCCATCATCAAACATACCAATGTGTGTGGTGTGGCTCAACGCTCCACCACGGTAGCTGCCTGGAAAGCAGCCCTGGAGGGCGATCCCGAGAGCGCCTTCGGCGGAGTGCTGATTTCGAATCGAAATATTGATGCCGCAACAGCCCGTTTAATGAATGAGTTATTTTTTGAAGTACTGCTGGCACCCGGTTTCGAAGCGGAGGCACTTACCGTGCTTCAGGCAAAGAAAAATCGGATACTGCTTCAAACCAATGAACATCCATTTTCGGGTAGCCAGTACCGTACGTTGCTGGGCGGATTACTGGTTCAGGATTACAATCAGGCAGCTTACGAAACATGGAATGAGGTAGGTGGAGTGGAAACAACTACCACGCAACAGGCCGATTTAAAATTCGCCAATATTATCTGTAAACACCTGAAGAGTAACGCCATTGCGCTGGTTAAAAACGGTCAACTTGTAGGAAAGGGGTGCGGACAAACCAGCAGAGTAGACGCACTGCGCCATGCCATTGCAAAGGCACGACAGTTTAATCTGGACCTGCAGGATGCGGTGATGGCCAGCGATGCCTTCTTCCCTTTTAGCGACTGTGTACAAATCGGACATGAAGCAGGCGTACGCGCATTCATTCAACCCGGAGGTTCCATTCGTGATGAAGAATCCGTTACATATTGTAAGCAACACCATCTCGCCATGGTGATGACATCAACCAGGCATTTCAAACATTAACCATGCCGCCCAGCGCCTTAAAAAACAAAGGCTATATCGCCCTTTTTCTTACCTCTACCCTTTGGGGAACCACCTGGGTGGTAAGCAAAGTGGGCATACGTGAAATTCCTGCACTTCAGTTAACGGCTATACGACAGTTTGTGGCCGGACTTTGTTTTGTGCTATTTTTTATGGTGGTGAAAAAGTATCCGTTACCCAACCGGTATCAGCTCAGGCGCATGTTTATAGTTTGTCTGTTTATGTTCGTGGCAGCCAACGGCCTGAGTACCTGGGGGCTGAATTATATTCCTACCGGACTGGGAGCACTTATCGGAGCGCTGTATCCACTCAGTGTGGTACTGATTGAAAGAATATTTTACAAGGGCAGAAAAATTTTACCACTTACCCTGGTTGGATTTCTATTAGGCGTAACCGGTATGGTGATTGTTTTTTATGAAAATATCCGCTTAACGGGCAACAGTCTGTTTTTATTCGGACTTGCCCTTTCCGTCATCGCCATGTTATCGTGGAGCCTGGGAACCATTTTTGTTACACGCAAAACATTTACCATCAACCCCTATTATGGTATCGGCTGGCAAATGTTGATGAGTTCGGTGGTATTACTAGGTATGTCTTACCTCCTGCAGGATCCCGTTCCGGTTTCAACCATCAGCTGGGAAGGCTGGGCGTCTGTTCTGTATCTGGTAGCCATTGGTTCGATAGTAGCCTTCGCTGCATTTATATACTCCACTAAAAAACTTCCGATGGCCATCGCATCACTGTATGCCTACATCAACCCGCTTGTAGCCATGTTGCTGGCGGCATGGTGGCTGGATGAAAAACTTACCATCCACATTTTGTATGGAGCTGCCTTTACTTTGCTTGGAGTGTTTCTGGTGAATTACAGTGTGAGAAAAGCAGACCATAAAAAAATTAACTGATTCGCGAAGCAAACTGTGCATACATCTCACTCCAGCCACTAAACATTTTGTCGCTACCCAGGATATGGTTGTGAAATATGGTTATCATACAGCCGTGCACACTCCGGCACTTTTCATAATAATCGTTCAGTTCCTGTTGCGTAACCGTTACATCCTGCTTCTGTTCGAAATAACTGTTGGCATCCATGAAACAGAACGGATGAATTTTAAGCGGTGTAATCTGCTCTGCTTCAAGATCATACCAATGGAATGCATGTGCCACAGATGCACGGAATCCGTTGATGCTCCCATATCCCATGCTGAATTCATTCACTATGCCGGCACGTATCAATGCACGGTAAGTCTGCGGTAATTCGAAACGCAGATAATGCTGTCTCGAATCGCGTACAGGCTTCTCCGTTATATTTTGTAAGAGGGAAATTTCCTGTTCTATTAACCCGGGTTGTTGCATGCTGTTGTAGGATGGATGAATACCCGCACGATAATGATTCAGGCGGTGTATTAATTCCTGCATCGCTGGGTGTGACGGACGGATGTTTTTGTTGTACCGGTTGCGGTCTTCCGATAATAAAAAGAAAAATATTGGCTGGTGGTGATATTTTGCTGACAGCTGTTCAATGAACGTGTAGCTGTCATACGGATCCGGCTTACGCCCCGCGAGTACCCTGCATCTTTCCAGTCCGGGCTTCAACAGCCAGCCGCCCAGGTTTCTTCCAAAGCCTTTGTGTTTGTACGACCAGGCAATGTCGATGTCGTAGGTGCGCACATACCGAAACACATTCCCTGCCGGCTGAAATCCGGGATATAACTGCCGTACAGCCTGCTGAAAATCAATTAACCAATAGTTTACCAAGGGGATGTTTAAAAATCCCTCCTGAAAAGCAAGCGAGGCGGTGTGCGGGAAACGTCCGTACAGGTCTTTGGTATGTGGCAGATATTCTTCATACCTGCTGCTCAGGTAAAACACCCCACTGAAAATATCGAATGGATAGCCGACACCCGGAGATTTAAAAAATGCGGGATAACCCAGGTGTGTAAAACATTGTATCTCCTGTGGCTGTATGCCGGTTGCATGCAGTAAACCCTGTGGTTCAATTTGAATACAGGTGGCAGGGGGATTCTTTCCGTAGTATATCCTTGGGCCTTCAAAAGCCTCAAACACATCAGCACGGTCGGTCAGCTCAAAGGGATACTTCCACACTTCATTGAAAATGAATTGCAGGGTATAGGAAAGCCTGGGAGTAATATGATGCGAATAAATCAGCAACATCAGGTTAGAAAGCCGGAAATTATTGGTGCTTATCCTTCCACATCTGATTAAAGGTTTTGGCACTGAACGACAATGCACCCCGGTTTTTGGTCCATTGTGTGAAAATTTTATTCACCACCTTGTTTTTTAATTTACCGTTTCCGGCGTTCATCAACCGGCGGTTCAAACTGGAGAACTTCCACATCTTCCACGCCATTCTTTCAGTAAAGGTGGTATGGCCCGTGCTTACAGATTCTTCACGGTTGTGCAGCAACAATTCGTGCAGGTTGATTTTAACAGCACAAACTTCAGTACAGTTGCCGCAAAGTGATGAGGCGTAACTCAAATGTTTATATTCATCCAGGCCCTGCAGGTGCGGAGTAATCACACTACCAATCGGCCCGCTGTACGTAGCACCATAAGTGTGGCCACCGATGTTTTTGTACACCGGACAGGCATTCAGGCAGGCACCGCATCTGATGCAGTAGAGGCTTTCGCGCTGTACAGGATTTTTCAAAATGTTGGTACGGCCATTGTCCAGCAGAATCACAATCATCTCTTCAGGCCCGTCGGTTTCATTAGATTGTCTGGGTCCGGAGAAGATACTGTTGTACACCGTAAGCGTTTGTCCGGTACCGTAAGTGCTCAGCAGGGGCCAGAAAAGGGCTAAGTCGGTTAATGACGGAATCACCTTTTCAATCCCTACTACCACGATGTGTGTTTTGGGAAATGCCGTACACAAACGCGCGTTGCCTTCATTTTCAGTAACGGCTACCGCACCGATATCGCTGATGATGAAATTAGCGCCTGTAACACCAACCTCTGCTTCCACAAACTTTTTACGTAAAATTTCGCGGGCGGTTAGTGTAAGTTCTTCCGGGGTGAGATTGGGTGGAGTGCCTAACTTATCACTGAACAACCTCGCTACATCTTCCTTGCTTTTGTGCATGGCCGGGGTAACAATATGATAAGGGGCTTCACCATCCAGCTGCTGAATGTATTCCCCTAAATCAGTTTCCACACTTTCAATGCCATGTTGCTCCAGCATGCGGTTGAGGTGAATTTCCTCCGTTACCATGCTTTTACTTTTCACGAGCGTTTTGCATTGCTTCTCGCGGCAAATTTTCAAAATGGCATCAGTGGCCTGCTGCGCATCTTCCGCCCATATCACTTTACCTCCCCGTTCGGTAAAGTGTCTTTCAAATAATTCAAGTTGCTGATCGAGGGTTTCAATGGCACGCCATTTTACATTTTTGGCCATTTCCCTTGCATGATTCAAATGAACAAACTGACTTTTGCCTTTTGGTACAGCGGCATTATACCGTCCGATGTTGAACTGAATGGTTTGACGGTGGGTTAAATCAGCCGCTTTAATGGCACTCTTGGCAAGGAATTGTTTAGATTGTTCAGACATAAGTTTCTATTTCAATACTCCCAATGATTTTCCTACACGTACAAATGCATCAATGGCTTTTTGGATGTGGTGTGTATCATGCGCCGCACTCAACTGTACCCTGATGCGTGCCTGACCTTTAGGAACCACCGGAAAAAAGAATCCAATTACATAAATTCCTTCATCCAGTAAACGGGCAGCAAATTCCTGAGCAACCTTTGCATCATACAGCATGATAGGTACGATGGGGTGGTCGCCGGGTTTGATATCAAAACCCGCTGCAGTCATTTCTGTGCGGAACAATTTGGTGTTGGCTTCCAGTTTATCCCGCAACGCGGTTGTTTCACTCAACATATCCAGCACAGCGATGGATGCACCTACAATGCTGGGGGCGAGTGTGTTACTGAACAGATACGGACGGCTGCGCTGCCGCAACATTTCAATGATTTCTTTTCTGCCCGAGGTAAATCCTCCTGATGCACCGCCCAGCGCCTTACCCAAGGTGCCGGTTATAATATCTATCCTGCCCATCACACCACGGTATTCGTGTGTTCCGCGGCCGGTTTTTCCTAAAAATCCGGATGAATGACATTCGTCTATCATCACTGCAGCATCGTATTGATCTGCCAGGTCGCATATTTTATCCAGCTGGGCAATGGTGCCATCCATACTGAAAGAACCATCGGTTACAATAATCCGGCTGCGCAGGTGACTGCTTTCCTTCAGTTTAGCTTCTAGGTCTTCCATGTTATTATGCTCGTACCTGAATCGCTGCGCTTTGCATAAACGAATGCCATCAATGATACTCGCGTGGTTCAGCGCATCACTGATGATGGCATCCTCCTCTCCAAACAAGGGTTCAAAAACACCCCCGTTGGCATCAAAAGCAGCGGCATACAGGATGGTATCTTCCGTGCCCAGAAATTCAGCAATCTTTTTTTCCAGAGTTTTGTGGATGTCCTGTGTACCGCAGATGAAACGAACACTGCTCAATCCATACCCCCGGTTATCAATGCAGGCCTTGGCCGCTTCAATTACTTTAGGGTGAGAAGACAGGCCCAGGTAGTTGTTGGCACAAAAATTCAGGACTGTTTTACCGTTAACGGTTATTTCGGCCCCCTGCGGACTGGTAATCACGCGTTCACTTTTGAACAATCCCGCAGCTTTAATCTCTTCCAGCTCCTTTGCTATCCGTTGTACAAACTTTTCATTCATAATGCTTCACATTAGGCCCACAAATCTAATCACTGTGGAGCAGAAAAGCCCAAAATAGAGGGAATTGTTGCTGATTTTGCCTGTATCAAACCATTAATTAATTTTTTTTCACCTTTGTTGTAACTATTCGAAATGGTTTACCGTATAAGGGTAGGATTTAGCCTAAAGCCGGGAAACTGACTATTAAACCATGACTGAGAAAGAGTATAACGACTGTGTAACCCTTTATGCCGATAACGTGTTTCGTTATCTGTTGAAGAACCTTCGGCATGAGGAGGATGCAAAGGATATTGTGCAGGGTGCATTTGAAAAACTCTGGATCAACAGAGAGAATGTAAT
>DPFD01000252.1:0-1192 GCA_003534175.1 Chitinophagaceae bacterium | reverse complement strand
TTGATGATTGACCATACCCGCAAATACAAACGGGTAGAATACAGGGAAACCATAGAGGAGGGAAAACTAACTACACCGGTATCATCGTCTGCCAGGCGATTGCTCGAAGAGGCCCTTTCGCGGTTGAACGACATTCAGCGCAGCCTGATTTTACTGAAAGATTATGAAGGGTATAAGTATGATGAAATTGCTGCCATTACCGGACTCAGCGAAAGTCAGGTGAAAGTGTATCTGCATCGTGCCAGGCTGCAACTCAGAGCCTATATTGTACAACCTGAAAATATTATTTAACCACATGAAGATTAACCTGCATAATTATGAAACCTGGTTTCTGATGTATACCGACAATGAACTGTCGGCTGCGGAAAGGAATGAGGTGGAGCAATTTGTGCAGGAACATCCTGAGTTGCAGGATCTGTTCCTCGAGTTTCAGTCGTTAGTGCTCACTCCGGAAAACACCGTATATGAACCTGTTACAGATTTAATCAAACTCAACAGTCAGCCCGTTGAATCACTGCTGTTGCGCTATCTGGATGATGAACTCAACAGCGAGGAAACAGCAGCAGTTCAAAAACTGATACAACAGGATGCCGCTGTAGCTGAAGAGTGGGCACTCTTGCAACAAACCAGGCTGCAACCTGAAAAGATAGTGTTTGAAAACAAAGCTGCACTGTATAAGAAACCGGCGCGTGTGATCTCATTTGCATTTTACCGGCGTTTGGCGGCCGCAGCCATCCTTACTGGTGCAGGTATTTTCACCGGACTTCAGATATTGAACCAACAGGATTCTCCTGAAAACATACTGGCATCACAAAAAAAACCGGTACAACAAACAACTAACATACAAAGTGCTGAGTCAGTTCAAGGTGTTCAGCAAAATCAACCCACAACGGCACCTATTGGTGAAAGGCTAATTGAAGCATCCAACCGCGAATCTGCGAACATTGCACACACGGCCGTTCAGCCCTCAGGCTCTAATACAACGGCGCATCACTCAACTGTTGTTGTATCCAATCCAATATTAGATGGAGTAAACACGGTTAAACCTGAAAAAAATCAAACGTTAGAAAAAATTAATAACACTACGAGTAACAAAATTGAAACACCCAACGTATCATATGTAGTGTCTGATCTTGAAAAAATAAAAACAACAGAGCAAGATGCTGATGAGCCGCAACTGGCAATGTATACA
>DPFD01000090.1:15292-16677 GCA_003534175.1 Chitinophagaceae bacterium | reverse complement strand
AGGTGCTGTGTATGTTGAACCTGTTTGCCTTCATGGTTCAGGAATGTTTCAGTATAGGGTACCAGCAGATAGGGCGACGCAATGGTTTGAGGGTTTGCCCATCGGGCACTCACTTCCTGTACTACTTCCTTGTGCCGCGTCTCTCTTTCTTCAATGAGATGCGTGATGAAAATTGTGGGAATGAGCATGAGGAGGATGAGTCCGCCTGTAGTTAAACCTTTAATCAGGATTGAACCCTGAGGGGATGCTGTTGGCTGAAGGGGAGATGTTTCCATTGTTGAATTGATTTTGTGGGTGATTGAGTATAAAGTTTCTGAAGAGTCGACTTCTGCGGGTGCTTCATAGGGCGGATACTGATACAGGCGAATGAGCTTGTTTGTCATCCACCGAAAGGTGAGTTCAAAGGCACTCCCCAAAAAGACAAACAGCAACAATGCCTGATAGAGTGCATCCGTTCTGTAGCTCGGAAATAAAAACGGAACGCCTAAGGAGAAACTGAGCAACCCTGCACTCAGGAGTGCAACAACCAAGAGGTAGAGACGTATGAATTGTAATTTTTTTTGAAGAGGCATTGCAGCAGGCATACTGTTTAGCAGTATCCAGAAAATGATTTGTATAGGCAGACTGAATATGGCGGTGAACACCACCAGTAATCCAACTGCCAGCCAGGGTGCATTACCTAACCCCATCATCCAGCCACCGGTAATCAGGATGAATATGGTGCTGGCCATTAGGCCGAATTGCAGGGTGAGCCAAATACTGCTTTCTGGTTTATTCATTTTAAAAGTACTTTGAATTGCAAAGTGTAAGCACAAAAAAATTATTGCATACTACGGATCATTTTTTCAAGTGCTGCCAGATGCTGTTTAAATTGTTTTTCTCCTGTTTTGGTGATAGAGTAGCGGGTGTTGGTTTTTCGGCCTATGAATCCTTTTTTCACATGAATGTATTGATGGTCTTCCAGTGTTTTCAGATGACTGGCGAGGTTCCCATCGGTCAACTGCAGCAACTCTTTCAGTTCATTAAAGTCTACCTCGCTGTTTACTATCAGCGCACTCATGATACCCAACCGGATGCGGTTGTCGAATACCTTATTTAATTGTTCGATAGGATTGATCATGGTGTTTTCGTGTAATGCTAAGGGTTAGGCTTGTTGTTTTTTGTAATCGTATTTAAACCACATCCAGATTCCATATACAATGTGCATCAGTCCGAACCCTATGGCCCAAAAATACAAACCATATCCGATGAACCACATGCTGATGATACCGAGTACAATTTCTGTATACCCGAGATATTTAATTTCGTTCAGGGTATATTTAGCGGCGTTTACAAGCCCCAGTCCGTAAAAAATCAAGCAGGCAGGTGCTACCAGTCCGAACGTG
>DPFD01000090.1:2864-15252 GCA_003534175.1 Chitinophagaceae bacterium | reverse complement strand
CTACACTGAACAATACCCTTTTGGAGGAACTGCCCCAAACCGGAATACCTTCTTTTTTACTCTTAATCCATGTAAAAATAAAGGCAGAAATCAGCGCACTGAGGAATGTGCCCAGGGCAATCCAAAACAGCCACGTATTCAACAGGATGCTGTAATCTGCTGCCATAGCCTGCACAACCGCTGCTTCTGGGTTAATGATATAGTCCTTCAACCCGGNNCCCGCCAGCGCGCACAAGCCCGCACTTACGCCACTCAAGCCGCTTAAGCTGATGAAACGACTGCTTCTCTCCATCATGCGTCTAATGTCGCGGATGGTTTCTATAGACTCCGACTGATTACTCATAAAAAAGTGCTTTGAAAAACAAAGTAAAATATTTTATTACATACTACGAAATATTTTTTCATTCTTTTTTAATCAATTAAAAAATCAAAAAGAGAGACGTTAAGCGGAATCGTATTAAACTTTGATCCGGAATCGTGGCTAAACCTGCATTAGCTCAAGGATAAAAATAGCTGGTTGTTTTGATTTGAAAAGTGGATCGATATATCTTCAAACATTGGGAAAAATCCATTTACCCTCGGTTATGCATGAGTGTTACTTCTTGCAGAAATATGCAGGTATAAAAAAGCCCTCCGGGCAGGAGGGCGTAAATATGTAAAAGGGTTGTAATTATTTTTTAAAGCTGTGGCTTACCACCAAATCTTTGGAACCGGGTGTGTAGGTATAAAAACCTTCTCCTGATTTTACTCCCAGTTTTCCAGCTGTAACCATGTTAATCAACAACGGACAGGGAGCATACTTTGGATTGCCAAAGCCTTCATGCAATACGCGGAGTATACTCAAACAAACATCCAGGCCAATAAAATCAGCCAGTTGCAAAGGCCCCATCGGATGGGCCATACCGAGTTTCATCACCGTATCAATTTCCTCCACGCCCGCAACGCCTTCATACAAACTGCAGATGGCTTCATTGATCATCGGCATCAATATGCGGTTGGCAATAAAACCGGGATAATCATTTACCGCACAGGGGATTTTACCCAATTGCTTGCTCAGGTTCACTATGGTATCGGTAACCTCCTTATCAGTAGCATACCCGTTGATGATTTCAACGAGCTTCATTACCGGCACCGGATTCATAAAATGCATGCCAATCACTTTGGATGGCCGCGAAGTAACCGCAGCAATCTGAGTAATGGAAATGGATGAGGTATTGGTAGCCAGGATGCAATGTGCCGGAGCATGCTGATCCATACTTTTAAAGATGTTCAGCTTCAGGGTAGTGTTTTCGGTTGCTGCTTCCACCACCAGATCTGCCTGGGCAACTCCTGCTTCCACAGAGGAAGAAGTTTTTATCCGGCCCAGCGCTGCCGCTTTATCCGCTTCAGTAATGACAGCTTTCGAAACCTGACGGTCCATATTTTTACCAATGGTTTGCAGGGCTTTCTCCAGCTGTGCAGCCTGCACGTCAATCAGTGTAACCTCAAAGCCCGATTGCGCGAATACATGCGCGATGCCATTTCCCATGGTACCGGCACCAATCACGGCTACGTGTTGAATACTCATAATCTGTTTTTATTTTTCACTATCGGTTACGCGTAACCTAAATGTATTGATTATTTGAATGCGTTGAAACCCGTTACATCCATGCCGGTAATCAGCAAGTGGATGTCGTGTGTTCCTTCGTAGGTTATCACACTTTCCAGATTCATCATGTGCCTCATTACAGGGTATTCTCCGGTAATGCCCATGCCACCCAGCATTTGGCGGGCATCACGGCATATCTGAGTGGCTATTTCACAGGCGTTGCGTTTGGCCATGCTCACCTGTTGCGGAGTAGCCTTTCCTTCATTCATCAATACCCCGAGTCTCCAGTTCAATAACTGCGCCTTGGTAATTTCTGTTACCATTTCTGCGAGTTTCTTTTGCTGAAGCTGAAAGGCCCCAATCGGTTTGCCAAACTGAATCCTTTCCTTACTGTATTCCAGGGCAGTGTGGTAACAATCCATCGCAGCACCTATCGCACCCCAGGCTATTCCATAACGTGCTTTGGTAAGGCAGCCTAATGGTCCTTTCAATCCCTGTACATTCGGAAAAATATTGGCTTTAGGCACCTTTACATTATCAAATACCAGCTCTCCTGTTGCTGAAGCGCGCAGGCTCCATTTACCATGAGTGGTAGGAGTGCTGAATCCTTCCATGCCTCTTTCTACCACCATACCGCGTACTATGCCGGCTTCATCTTTAGCCCAAACAACGGCAACCTGACTGAAAGGGGCGTTGCTAATCCACATCTTCGCGCCATTTAAAATCACGTAATCGTCACCGTTATCACGGATGTTGGTTAACATGCTGCTGGGATCGCTGCCATGATTGGGTTCGGTGAGACCGAAACAACCCAACCACTCACCACTAGCCAGTTTCGGCAGGTATTTCATGCGCTGTTCTTCACTTCCATACGCGTATATCGGATACATCACGAGGCTCCCCTGCACACTGGCAGTGCTTCTCACACCACTGTCGCCACGTTCCAGTTCCTGCATCATCAGTCCGTAACTGATATAGTCCAGTCCACCACCGCCATATTGTTCAGGTACGGTAGGTCCGAAACAACCGATATCACCCATTTGCTTAACAATGTGCTCAGGAAATTCGGCACGTTGGGCATAGTCTTCTATAATGGGAGAAATTTCTTTTTTTACATAATTACGCACGGTGTCGCGGATCATTTTCTGCTCTTCGGTAAGCAGGTCATCTACATTAAAATAATCCGGAGATTGAAACAGATCTGTTTTAGCAGCCATATATATAAATTTTATTCCGGCCCTATCGGACAAACGGTTTGCAAATATAAAGCATACCATCCTTCTGCAAAAGATTTGTATGTTTACTGCATCGTTTTAATCACCGTTTTATGTATAAATATCTAGCCTTAGGCGACAGCTACACCGTAGGAGAGCAGGTGCCGCTCTTCGAAAGCTTCCCTTACCAAACTGTACAGTTGTTACGCCGGAAAGGGCTTCCGGTTCTCGCTCCTGAAATAGTGGCTAAAACCGGATTTACTACGGATGAATTGCTGCATCGTATGGATGAAACCGTTTTTCTGCCTTCCTATGATTTTGTAACATTATTGATTGGCGTCAATAATCAGTACCGCGGCCGTGGCATCGATACTTTTACTCCGGAGTTAAACACGCTCGCCGGGAAGGCCATCGCATTTGCGGGAGGTCAGGCTCAACGTGTAGTGATGCTGAGTATTCCGGATTGGGGGGTAACACCCTTTGCTAAAGAAAAAGATGCCGGGGAAATACAACGGGCCATCGATGGGTACAATACCGTGTGTGAAGAAACAGCGAAACGACTC
Organism: Chitinophagaceae bacterium; assembly: GCA_003534175.1. Lineage (GTDB taxonomy): Bacteria > Bacteroidota > Bacteroidia > Chitinophagales > Chitinophagaceae > Ferruginibacter. The sequence goes on along the minus strand of DPFD01000090.1, from coordinate 11,887 downwards.
AACATGCATTTTATCAATATAACCAACAGGCAGCGCATCCATGGCCATGAGGAAGATTACCTGGCTGCTGATGGATTGCATCCGTCGGGCAGGGAGTACGCCCTTTGGGCGGAGTCTGTTTGCGACGTGGTAGCGAAAATTCTTTAATCCAGATAACCACTCATTTCAAACTGATATTGATGCGCAATTTCAGCCGCCGCCATGGCAAAGTTTTCATCAGATGAAGCATACAGTACTGCTCTGGAAGCATTCACCAGCAAGCCTACCTGTGCATTGATACCATGCCTGCTTACTTCAGCGAGGCTGCCACCCTGAAACCCAACGCCCGGAACCAGCAGGAAGTGATCCGGCACAATAGTACGAATGCGCTGAAAGGCTTCAGGCCTGGTGGCACCGGTTACAAACATGAGCTGATCTGTAGTTCCCCATGAACTAACGGTACGGAGTACACGCTCATAAAGTAACTCATCCCCGCTCGGTTGTAATTCAAAATCTGCAGCGCCGCAGTTGCTCGTTAAAGCCAGTACAATAGTATACTTGTCCTTGAATTCCAGAAACGGACGCACACTGTCGGCCCCCATATAAGGCGATACGGTAATGGCATCAAAATTCATGTTTTCAAAAAATGCCCTGGCATATTGGGTAGAAGTGTTTCCGATATCACCGCGTTTGGCATCTGCTATTTTAAAATACCCTTCAGGAATATAGCGCACGGTTTCTTCCATCCATTCCCAGCCGCGGGCACCCATGGCTTCATAAAATGCGGTATTGATTTTATATCCCACACAATACGGCAGGGTGGAATCAATAATAGCTTTGTTGAATTCAATGACTCCGTCAGGTTTATTTTTTAAATGGGCAGGCAGCAGCAGCGGGTCTGTATCCAATCCCACACACAGATACGACCGTTGCGCACGGATTCGTTCTGTCAGTTTTTGTTGGTTCATGTTGCAAAAATAAAAAGCACAAACCGGTTATCAATATTTAAAGAAGCGGATATTGGTACGGTTGCTGCCGTTTGAGATTCTGAATATATAATGTCCTTTCGTGAGTGATGCAATATCCAGTGCAAAGGAACTGTTGTTCCGGGGCAATGAATGCATGGTTTGCATCATTACTTTACCGTTCATATCAATAATCTGACATACGGCCTNNGTGCATCGCTGTTTACAAGCACATCGAGTTGTTGCTGAACAAGATTGGTACGTAATCTGGCAAATGGAATATTACCACTTTGGTTTTGCACGTGCACAATGGAGCCATATTTTACCTGTCCGTTTTGCGATACAGATTTGATGCGTACAAAAATATGTTCGGCCGGAGGAACAGACATGGCGGTACGATAGAGATTCACCGACTGATTACGTGCTGTGATGCGGCCTTTGGAAATAAAATCACGCGGTAAACCAATGGCAACTTCTGCCTCAAAATATTCAACGGCTGATTCATTTTCTGTTTTCCATTGTATCTGCAGCTGATTGTTTTGAATCTCNNAATACCTGATTGCCGCGGAACGATGCAACTTTGCAGGCAAAGCGATTGATGGCATACACTTCATCTGATGATAAGGCATTGCCAATAGAAATGCCCATGGGGTCAGATGTGCGGGTTATTCCAGGGTTCGACCAATAATTCACGCGCGAACAATTGAAACCGTTATCAGCACATTGATTGTTGTACGCCAGCACCGTTCTCCATCGTTTAGTGGATGATGCCCCCAATACCAGTGCGGCCTGGTTTACATAACCGTGGTGATGATCACAAGGCGTGTTGCTGATATCTACATACCAGTCGTGCCGCAACCCCATATTGTGTCCGAATTCATGTGCCATGGTATAATTCCCCACCAAACAATTGTATATGGTGATATTAAATGCGGCTGCATCATTATAACTCAGCGGGTTGGCGTTTAAATACCCTAACCCACAACCGGTAAGCGGTGAAGAGGTAATCATCGATACCAANNCTTCATACGTGTTGCGCAGGGTGTGGATTGAATCCATAAAACCATCAGCGGTTCCGGCGAGGCGACTTAAATCAATAGATGAACTGCCCGATTCCACATAAGCAACTTCAGTGGTGTACACCAGGTTGAATTGAATACCGCTGCGCACACTGGAATTGGTGTTGGCTACATTCATATTGGCAACTGCCGTGGCAATAGCAGCGTTCATACTGGCAGTGCCACCGTAAGCTTCACGTGCTGCGGTGGTATAAACTACCATCAGTTGTATGCTCACTATATCTGCATTGCAGGGGTTGTCTACAGCACATACGTCGTAATCCAGTTCGGCATCGGGTATGAGGGGCCTTTCAAAATCCTGAGTTGTTTCCTGTGGCAAATAACTCCATTCATTCAGTGTGGCAATGGCATACACATCATCTCCGGTTTGCTGCAACATGTATTTATTCATGGATTCATCGGTAATCATACCGTACCAGCGATCATCATGCAGGGCCAGGGTAACTTCTGAATGAGGCTGACCAGAAATTTTTCCTGTATAAGTAATGCTGCCATTCGAAAATTCGTACCAACGCACCGAGGACACCAGAATCCTGGAACGATTGGGCAACTGAAGCTGAAAATTTCCGGCCGGAGTAAATGCAGGCTCACGGTAATACGTTACTCCGTGATAGTTGCTCCTCAAACTTTGGCTGATACGCTCCTCAGCAGGCACGGTGCGTTCGTCTATCACCTGGTTAAAGAAGGTTTGTTGAGCTGACAATGAAAATGGGGTTACAAAGCAGAAAAACAACAGAAGGATAATTGCTGCCACACCGGAAAGTCGGTTCATGAAATTATGTTTTCAAATAATTAGAATGAATAAAGATATTGAAAATTTGTAATACAAAAAATGCGCTGCCTGAGGAGTGCTAAACATGTTTTTCCATAGCATCTGCCAACAAACGGTCCTGGAGATGATTCCGCTGCCGCAGCGATTCAATGATGTGCGCACGGGTAGCTTCGTTTTTATTCTGACTGAGTTTAAATACTCCCTCCAGTTGATGTACTAAAATCTCAATACCCACAATGGCTTTCAGGTGCTCACGGATATACGCATCCGGAATATTTTGAAATGCACCGGCAGCTTCTGACGGTTCATATTGGTTGGTCAGGTCGTGAATGCTCTTCAGTGTATCCTCATCCTTCAGCAACTGAACAGTTCCCATGGCATGTACGGTCATATAATTCCAGGTAGAGGCTTGTTGGGGCTGGGTGTACCATGAGGCACTGATATAGGCCTGCGGTCCCTGAAACACTACCCTCACTTTCTCCGAATGCGTTAACGCGGTATGATGTCCTGTACCTTTCATGATGTGCGCGCGCAGTATCAGGTGTTCGCCATCTTCGTGTATCATAAAGGGCAGGTGGGTGGCTTCCGGATAATCATCCTGAACGGGAATCATGAGTGTGCCCAGCGGATACTCCTCTATCAGCGTGATTAGTTTTCGTCTATTCGTTTCCGTGAAGTGAGGAGGTTTGTACATTATCTACTGATTTGCTGAAGGATGAATGCCTGAACTTCTTCACTGTCCCATTTACTTTCAATATCGGGCATAGCCATTACTTTACGCATGATGGATTCCTGATGGTTGCCGCGGTGGAGCGCTTCGCTGTAACGCAGGTCAGTTCGGAAGGTTACCATAGAGTATGCCGGCGTCCATAGATCAGGATATCGGGCACTGAATGCAGCCTCAATTTTTTTCTGAAGGAGAAAGGTAGGGTCGGCTACTTTATCCCTCATCTCCACAAAGTTTGCCAGAGCCAGATCTGCTATGGCATCCCCGTCGGGTTTGCGCAGGTCTTGGTATGCGGATAGTATCCGGTTCCAGTCTTCCAGGTGTATATCTATTAATTCATTCAAAACGGCACAATCTTCAAAACCGCATNNGCACGATGGCATGGGCTGCATCACCAATCAGGGCGAAGTGGTCGTTTCTTACCCAGGGAAAACATTTTACCGTTACGAGCGAGGAGGTGGGGTTTTGCATAAAATCCACTTCGAGTGTGGGCATCAATGCGGAAGCATCGCTGAACGTTTCATTGAAAAACTTTCGTGCCTTTTCTGCTGTGTCCAAAGATGCAAACGAAGGATCTCCTTCAAACGGAAAGAAAAGAGTGCAGGTAAAACTGCCATCCGGATTAGGCAGCGCAATTAGCATGTAATTGCCCCGTGGCCAGATATGGAGGGCATTTTTCTCCATTTGAAAACTACCGTTGGGGCCGGGCGGGATGTGCAGTTCCTTATATCCGAAGTCGATATAATATTGTTGATATTGAAAACGGTTGTGTTGCAACTGATGGCTCAAACGGGAGGCCGCATAAGCGCCATCGCTTCCGAAAATTAAATCGGATGTTTCTGTACTACCATCTTCAAAATACAGCGTGCGTTCATCAAAGTCGATACGCTGGAGAGGTTTATTGAAAACAATTTGTGCGCCATGTTGCTCTGCCAGCGTCATGAGTGCTTTGTTCAGTTCTCCCCTGGATACAGAATTGATGCATTGATTTTCTTTTCCGTAAGGTTGAAAAGGAGAGGAGCCGTCTTTGTTATGCATCTGCCGGCCGTACATGGGGATGGCAATTTTTTCGATTTCCGGCATGATGCCAACTTCCCGCAATGCACGAATACCTCTGTCGCTCAATGCCAGGTTAATGGAGCGGCCGGCTGCTACACCGCCTTTTCGCATATCTCCACGCCGTTCAAACAGTGTAACTTTATATTGGCGCCTGGTTAAATAAATAGCCAGTAAAGATCCTACCAGTCCGGCTCCTACAATGCTAACCTTCTTCATGTTTTTGTATTATTTATTTGAATCTTCCAGGGTTTGGAGAATGATGGTACCGAAGCGGTACACATCTTCAAAAGTGTTGTATAACGGTACCGGGGCCACGCGGATTACGTCGGGCTCCCGCCAGTCGGCAATTACACTTTCTTTAATCAACCGGTCGAATACCCGTTTGCCATCTTTTTTCATCACGATAGACACCTGGCATCCGTGAGCATTTTCAGGCGTCAGGATGTCCATTACCGGCTCGTTAAACTGATGGTTGATATCTTTCAGCACATGAAACAGGTAGCCGGTGAGCAGCTTGCTTTTTTCAACCAGGTCAGTAAAGCGGGCATCCCTGAATACTTCCAGTGCAGCTTTGTGAGCCGCCATGCTGAGTACGGGTGCGTTACTGAGCTGCCAGCCTTCCGCAGTAGGTATGGGGTCAAATGTTTTTTCCATTTTAAACCGGCGTTCCTTATTGTGTCCCCACCATCCTGCCAGTCTGGGCAATGCGGTATTGGTAATATGTTTTTCATGGATGAAAACGCCGCCAACACTGCCCGGNNGTACTTGTATGTGCACCAGCAGGCAAAATCTACCTGCCAATCGTGCAGTTCCAGTTCAATATTCCCGGCGGCATGGGCCAGGTCGAAGCCGCAATAGGCACCCACGGTGTTGGATACACGAACAATTTCTTTCATGTTGAACACCTGACCGGTATAGTAGTTCACTCCGCCAAACAGCACCAGCGCGGTTTCATCTCCATATTGCTGTATGGTTGATATTATATCGTCGTGTTCTATTATCTGACTTCCTTCACGGGGGTGTACCTCAATGATGCATTCATCGGGGTTCAGTCCGTGTATCTGCACATGCGATGCCAGTGCGTATTGGTCTGACGGAAAGGCTTTTGCTTCGCAGATGATTTTATTGCGTTTGCCTTTCGGCCGGTAGAATGTGGTGAGCAACAGCTGAAGATTCACGGTGAGTTGGTTCATCACCACAATCTCTTCGGCTTTGGCACCTACAATATCGGTAAGCAGTTCAGGGAAAATTTCATGATAGCTATACCAGGGGTTCCTGGCATGCATATGGCCTTCCACTCCATAATTGGCCCAGTCTTCCAGCTCGTCCATCACCGCGTCCTGGGTGATTTTAGGCTGTAATCCCAGAGAGTTTCCGGTAAAGTAAATAGATTCCTTCCCGTGTACAATGGGGATGTAAAATTTGCTGCGATAACTTTTCAACGGATCTTTCTCATCCATCATTTTCGCATACTCGAGGGTGTTAGTGTAGTTCATATCAGTCAATAAGTGCAATTACTTTTAATTCAATCGCGATAGGGGTGGGTAAACTTTTCACTTCTACCGTGGTACGGCAGGCCTGTACCTGTTGAAAATATTCTCCGTAAATTTTATTATACACCGGAAAATCTTTTTTCATGTTGGTAAGATATACGGTTACATCCACCATGTTCTCCCATTTACTGCCGCTGGCTTCCAGTACAGCTTTCACATTGGCGAACACGGCGTGGCATTCCGCTTCTATATCATACGAAATGATGTTCCCGGCTTCATCCTGTTTCAGTCCGGGTATGCTGTTGTCCACGGCATTTCTGGGGCCGATGCCCGATAAAAACAGCAGGTTGCCCGCTTTCCTCGCATGCGGATAAGCTCCGAGGGGTGTGGCGGCCTGTGTGGTATGTATAATGTTACTCATTATTGATAAGTTTATTACAAGTTCGTTTATGCCTGCACGTTATTCGAATTCAATACATACGTTTTTGGGTTCGGTGAAAAAGCGCATGGCTTCCCATCCACCTTCCCGGCCCACGCCGCTGTTGTTCACTCCTCCAAAGGCGGTGCGTAAATCACGCTTCAGCCAGCAGTTGATCCATACTATTCCTGCCTGTATGCTGTTCGATACAAAGGTAGCTGTATGAAGGTTTGTCGTCCACACCGTGGCCGATAAACCATACTGAGTGGCATGCGCAAGTTCCAGTGCATGGTTTGCATCGGTAAAGGGCTGCAGTGTAACCACCGGTCCAAAGATTTCCTCCATATTGGTCTGGCACTGTGGACCGAGTCCTTCAATCACGGTAGGTTCAATGAAATATCCATTGGCACAGCGTCCTTCGGGGTGAACGGCTTTACCTCCCGTGAGGATGGTGCCGCCTTCCTGCACGGCGCGCTCAATGCAACCCATTACTTTCTCAAAATGAGTACGACTTACAATGGCTCCCTGTTTGGAAGTGGGAAGCAACGGGTCTCCTACGGTGAGCTTGCTCACGTGCGCCACAAATTCTGTTTTGAAGCGTTCATATACCGAGGCTTCAATCAAAATTCGACTGCCACACAAACATATCTGTCCTTGATTACTGAAGGAAGATTGCACGGTGGTTTTCATCATCTTCTCCCAATCGCAATCTGCAAAAATGATATTGGGGTTTTTTCCACCTAGTTCAAGAGATAATTTTTTAAACATGGGGGCTGCTATGGATGCAATCTGAGCACCGGCCCTGGTACTGCCCGTAAACGAAATAGCTTTGATTCCGGGATGTTTTACAATGGCCTCTCCGCATTGTGGTCCGTTACCGTGTACAATGTTTAATACGCCGGCAGGCAATCCTGCATCCATGCAAATTTTTGAAAGCAGATAAGCGGTTACCGGGGTTACTTCAGAAGGTTTGGCCACCACACAGTTTCCAGCGGCCAGTGCAGGAGCAATTTTCCAGGTGAATAAGTACAAGGGTAAATTCCACGGTGAAATACATCCAACTACCCCTATGGGTTGCCGTAAGGTGTAGTTAATGCCGTTTTCCATGGCATGACTTTCGGAAGCAAATTGCATAGCGGCTGTGGCAAAAAATCGAAAGTTGGCTGCAGCCCGGTTCATATCTACCCGCTTACTCAGCCACAATGGTTTTCCGTTGTCGTTGGTTTCGGCCTCGGCCAGCAGGTCCTGATTTTTTTCAATTCCTTCTGCAATGGCATTCAGTATCCTGAATCTTTCCTCGCCGCTGGTCTGGCTCCAGGCATCAAATGCTTTGCGTGCCGCAGCTACGGCCAGGTCAATATCTTTTTCATTGCTGTTGGGAATCAGGCCCGATGGCTCACCGGTGGCAGGGTTAACGTTTTCCAGAAAATTGCCACTGAGTGGCCCAATCAGATATCCGTCAATATAATTCTCCAGATGCCAGGGAATGTTGCTTTGCATGCGATAAAGGTAAATAAAAAAAATGCTGTAACTTTCTCGTTCAAAACTTCCGTTATGTCTATAGCAGCACCATTCAATTTAAAGAAATGGATTGATGAAAACCGTAATTTGCTGAAACCGCCGGTGGGCAATCAGTGTGTATATAAAGATGCAGAGAACTTTATAGTAATGGTGGTGGGCGGACCTAACTCCAGGAAGGATTATCATTATAATGAAAGTGAGGAGCTCTATTATCAAATTGAGGGCGACATCACCGTAAAAATTATTGAAAACGGTCAGCCGCGCGACATCCTCATCCGCGAAGGCGATATGTTTTTGCTGCCACCTAAAACACCCCATTCACCACAGCGTGGTCCGAATACAGTAGGACTGGTGATTGAAAAAGTGCGTGAAAAAGAAGAAGACGGGTTTTTATGGTATTGCGAAAACTGCGGAAATAAATTATATGAAGAATACCTGCACGTTTCAGATATAGTAAAGCAACTGCCTCCGGTAATGGATGGCTTTTATGCCTCCGAACAAAAGCGCACCTGCTCAAAATGCCATGCGGTTATGTCTCCGCCGGTCAGAAAAGGTTAATGGATACTGTTTAACCGGTGCTGCCTCTATGCATTGATGTATCTTTGCATGCATCTAACATCGATACATGAAAATTGATATTCACACCCACATCATGCCGCCTTCTATGCCTAACTGGGTTAAGAAATTCGGCTATGGCGACTTTATTCACGTAGAACACCGCAATTGCCGGGCCTGTATGATGAAGGGTGATAAACTCTTTCGCGAAGTGGAAGAGAACTGCTACGAAGAAAGGGTGCGGCTGAAAGATATGGAGGATACCGGTGTTCAGATGCAGGTGTTATCTACCATTCCGGTGTTGTTTAATTACTGGGCAAAGGCCGCCGATGGGTATGAAACTTCCCGTTTTTTTAATGATCATATTGCAGACGTGGTGGCTCGCGAACCGAAATCTTTTATCGGACTGGGTACAGTGCCTATGCAGGATATTGAACTGGCTATCCGTGAGATGG
>DPFD01000090.1:0-2859 GCA_003534175.1 Chitinophagaceae bacterium | reverse complement strand
GTAAACGAGCTGAAAATGCCCGGACTGGAACTTGGCTCGAACATCAACGGTAAGAATCTCAGTGATCCGGATTTTTATCCATTCTATGAACGCGCTGAAGCCTTGGGGTGCGCTCTGTTTATTCATCCCTGGGAGATGATGGGCGAACAGCAGATGCAGCGCTACTGGCTTCCGTGGCTGGTGGGGATGCCTGCCGAAACTTCACGCGCTATCTGCTCTATGATTTTTGGAGGCGTGCTGGAAAAGTTCCCCGGGTTACGGGTGGCATTTGCACACGGAGGTGGTTCGTTCCCGTCAACCATCGGGCGCATAAAGCATGGGTTTGATGTGCGGCCGGATCTGGTGGCCATCGATAATCCCGTTTCTCCTGAACAATACATTGGTCGTTTCTGGATCGACAGCCTCGTGCATGATCCCCGGGCTATGCAGTTTATTTTAGAGGTAATGGGTGAGGATTTTATTTGCCTGGGTAGCGATTATCCCTTCCCGTTAGGTGAGCATATCCCCGGAAAATTGATTGAAGAAATGAGTTTATCCGGCGAACTGAAGGACAAACTTTTCAGCGGCAATGCGCTTCGATGGTTGGGTAAGGCTGATCTTGATTAATTTAGGCTTCCACACAAAGAGTGGTTGCTACACTCACATTATTAATGCAACCCGGAAGCTTTTGAAAAGCTACCAAACATCCTGCTATTTTAATATTCTATGATCGAATGGAAAAGGCTCAGTCTGTATCACTTTAATTTTTGCAAATTCTCTATGTGCGGGATTGATGAGTATGTTGTAATCTCCCTGTGTTACTACCGATGGAATCCATAATATACAGTGTTGGTTGCTCAGTATAAAAGAATCGCCTATTTTTTGTGTAGTTGGTGGATGAGGGAACTGTTTCCAGTTGGCCGGTAACTCCCTTTCCGAAATTTTGTGGGCAGAGATATTGTCGGGAATTTGAATGGTCATCATCACATAGTCCTCAGGCACTGTAGCCAACGTAAAATGTACTGCCACTTCAGCCATAGCCAGTGAACGGTTGGCTGCGGTATATATCATCTCCACTCCAATGGAATTCCAGCGACCTCCTTTTATGGCAGCACCCTTGCCCGACAGCGGCATAGCAAAGGGTTTTCTGGATAATCTGTACACCTTCATCCTATACCAATATGCCGTGATTGATTCGAATCAATTCACTCATCACCAATTCCTTTCCATAAGAATCCTGAAGAAGTTCAACGGGTTTCATTTTTCCCAGGGCATAATTGGGAGTGTTCAGCCACAAACGCAGTTTTTCCATGTCTCCGAATACCTCCATACCTGTTGACGTTACTTCGGCCATTTCAATGATTTTTTCTGAGTGGATGGGTTTGAAATGGTGAGTAGATGCTGCTTTATAGCGTTGTAATGATTTGGTTGAGATGCCTAAAAAATGGGCCCAGTCATTTTCAGTGAATGGTGTGTAATCCTGAATGACATCGAAGAGAGAATAGGGGATACCGGTGCGGATAGCAGCAATGATCATCATTTTATTGGTTAAAAAATCCTGATAGGTTACTTTCTTCTTGTATTCGAAAGCGTATTCTTTCACCATAGATTCTTTGTAGAAGGAAGTGATTTCCTTATCCAGCTTTGTTTTAATNNGGGTATAACTCATAACACTTCAAATTTAAGACATTTGTCTTTGAATTTAAGACATTTTTATAATTTTTTGGGATATTTAATATTCCCAAATTATATGAGCACAAAACCCACCGTGGTTAAAAACATGAAACCATCATGGGCACAAAGGAAACATACACAAAGGGTTTACTTCTCTTTTCGCAAATTGAGATGCACCTCTGCACACTACAGTACCGTGGAGATATTGCTTTAAAGGAATAAAAAAATCGAAAAAAAACTGCGGGTTATTCCAGAATTTCCTGAATGGCCGTAGCCGGAATATTGGCATTCCGCATGGCAATCCCGCGCGCTACATTACCGCCCAGTTCCATAAAGGCTTNNCCCGCCATAATCGGAATACCGATGTCGCCCCCTTCACGAATAGATTGCACCAAAGGAATCTGACCAAGCAATGGCATATCAAATTCCTCTGCCAGGTGTTTACCTCCATCCTTTCCAAAGATGTAATATTTATTATTAGGCAATTCTTCCGGAGTAAAATAACTCATGTTTTCTACCAGTCCTATCACCGGTACTTTCATCTGCGCCTGCGAGAACATGGCCACGCCTTTCTTCGCATCTGCCAGTGCAATGGTTTGCGGAGTGGTTACAACAATAACACCGGTTACCGGTACTGTTTGCACCAGCGTCAGGTGAATATCCCCTGTGCCCGGAGGCATATCAATCACTAAATAATCCAGTTCACCCCAGTCTACTTCAGTTACAAACTGACGAATCGCACTGCTCACCATGGGGCCGCGCCAAACTACTGCCTGTTTTTCATCTATCAGTAAGCCAATGCTCATCACTTTAATTCCATAACGCTCAATCGGAACAATCATCCCCTTACCCTGGTTGTCACGCATCATCGGCCGCTCACCGCGAATGCCGAACATAATGTGCTGACTGGGGCCATAAATATCCGCATCCATCAACCCTACTTTAGCACCCCCGTTGGTTAATGCCAGTGCCAGATTGGCCGATACCGTACTTTTTCCTACACCTCCTTTACCACTCACCACCGCAATAATATTCTTCACTCCCGGAAGCACTGCCTGCTGGTCTGATCGCTTACTCGTTGTTTTGCTGGTAAACTTCACCGTTACCTCCGCATCTTTCTGAACCATCAGGTGAATGGCATTTACACAGGCATTTTTCATGAACTCTTTCATTGGACACGCCGGTGTGGTTAGTACAATGGTGAAT
>DPFD01000277.1:2455-5041 GCA_003534175.1 Chitinophagaceae bacterium | reverse complement strand
CATGCGAACCACATTTGAAGCTGAAAAAAACAGAAAAGCGTTTATATATACCGTTATTATTTGTGCGGTGCTGTTATTACTGAGTATTTTAATCAGTTGGAAAAGTGCCCCTCCTCCTGAACCAAATCCGTTAGACCTGANNGGGGAATGATGCCGATGGCTGGGGTGAGGAGCAGCCCCTGGTGAAGGGTGAGCGTGGCCCGTCTCAGGATGTGGATCCGGGAAGGTCAAATGTGGTTGCTGCCAGTCGCTCGGAAGATAAAGTTACCCCCGATGAAAATGCAGCAGATGATGCCGCACCGGTGAATGTACCTTCCAAAAAACCGGTGAAAAGCAATGTAGAAAGTAATGTAACCAAGGAAACGGTAGCTACTCCCAAAAAAGCCAAAGTAACCTATCAGGGGCCCGGAAAAGGAACCGGCAATAATGAAACGGAAGATAACGGGTACCGCTATCAGGGAGTGAATACCGGTGGTCAGGGAGATATGGGTAGCCCGGAGGGCGATAAAGATTCTTATGGAAATACTCCCGGTGGTGCCAGGGGCGGGCCACGGGTACTCAGTGGCAACCGTAAAATTGTAAAATATTATTCCTTTACCGGAGAACTGGCCAAGGCTACCATCTATGCAAAAATCAGGGTGTCTCCTTCAGGTACCGGTAGGTTTATCAGCTTCGAAAAAGGGTCAACCAGTAGAAGTGAAGATTACGCTCAGGCGATTAGAAACTACCTCACCAACATCCAGTTCGATAAGGCAGCCTCAGAGTCTGATGTAGTTGTACAATTTAATTTTAATATTAATTAAGAGTTGTATATTGTTTAAAATGAATTAGTAAGGAAATATTTATCAGTATGACTTACGACGAGGCCGTTCAGTTTTTATATACCCAACTGCCCATGTACAGCCGGGATGGAGCCGCAGCCTACAAAGCAGATTTGAACAATATTATCCAGTTGTGTAATTACCTCGGGAATCCGCAGGATACATTCAAAAGCATTCATATTGCGGGTACCAATGGCAAGGGCAGTACCTCGCATATGCTGGCGGCCGTCCTCCAAACTGCCGGTATGAAAACCGGATTATATACCTCCCCGCACCTCTTCGATTTTTCTGAGCGAATCCGAATCAATGGAGCGCCTGTAACCCGGGAATTTGTGGTTCAGTTTGTGGAACGCATCCGGCAGGCCGCTATTAAAATCCAGCCTTCCTTTTTCGAGATTACCGTAGCCATGGCTTTTGAATATTTTGCGGAACAGCAGGTAGACATTGCCGTGATTGAAACCGGATTGGGTGGCCGGTTAGACAGTACCAACATCATTCACCCATTGATGGCTGTGATCACGTCTGTGGGATTAGACCATCAGGATATACTCGGGCATACCCTCGAAGAAATTGCTGAGGAGAAAGCGGGCATAGTAAAGTTCAAAACCCCACTGGTTCTCGGCGAAATGAAACATGAAACCCTGTCGGTGTTTGCTACCGTGAGCCATCAAATGCAATCGGAAGTATTACAGGCGGAACAATATGCTACCATTGTGGGTGTGTATGAACAAGACAATCACCAGGTGTGTGATTACCGTATCAACACAACCGGTACCCATTTTTCTCTGGAAACAGATTTAAAAGGATTGTATCAGGCCAAAAATGCCCGCACCGTATATTGTTGTGTACGCATGCTTCGTAAGCTCGGATTTGCCATTGATGAGGAAGATATGCGCAAGGGGTTGAAAAATGTATCTAAACTCACCGATATTCGGGGCCGCTGGGAAATCATACAAAAAAATCCGTTCATCATTGCTGATGTGGCCCACAACATCGACGGAATACAGGAAGTAGTGAACCAGTTGCAACTGCAATACCCGGGCAGGAACTACCATTTTATCCTTGGCTTTGTGCGCGATAAACACATCCACCCCGTGCTTAGTGCGCTACCGGCTCAGGCGCAGTATTATTTTACNNCAAATTCCCAGGGCATTACCGGGAGAAATTTTACAAGAACAAGCCACCAGATACAACCTCAACGGTAAGGCCTACCCGAATGTAAATGAAGCCCTGGAAGCTGCCCTGCAACAGGCCCAACCCAATGATGTGATTATGATTACCGGCAGTTTCTTTATTATCGCTGAACTGAAGTATCAGCCGTTTGCCCATGCATGAACTGAAAACCGTAAAACAAACATAGAGCGTGCAGACTTTGTTTAATCTCACTTTGCATCAACAGGGTTTTTACCTCCGCTAAAGTCATGAATACCATTTCAATTTCTTCATTGGGATCTAACTGCTGATCGGCAACGCGCTTCCCGCCGGTAGCCAGATAAAAATGGCAGATATTGGTCAACACACCGGGGTTAGGACAGGAATATCCCAAAAAATGAAACGCCTGAAAGCGATATCCCGTTTCTTCCAGCATTTCACGTTCGGCAGCCTGTACAGGGGTTTCCCCTGCATCAATAAAACCACCGGGCAGTTCCAGCAACTCTTCCCCCACCGGATGCCGGTACTGTTTTACGAGAATAACCTCGCCCTGTTCGGTGAGCCCCATCACCACAATTGAAGGGGGCAGCTCCACTACAAAATAAGGATCCAC
>DPFD01000277.1:185-2388 GCA_003534175.1 Chitinophagaceae bacterium | reverse complement strand
TCATATCTAATATAATTTCATAAAAAACTTCCGGTTCTGCCGGAAGCTTTTCATAATGGAATGTATTTTTTACTCTGCTTTAGGTTTTATTTCATGCAGGGTAATGGTAAATATCAGGGTAGCCCCGGGTGGGATGGAATTGCCCGCTCCACGGTCGCCGTAGGCAAGGTCAGACGGAATGTATACTTTCCAGGTTGCACCTACGGGCATCATTTGCAGGATTTGCGTCCAGCCACTGATTACGCCATTCACCGGAAACTCAGCCGGTTGCCCGCGCTTGATGGAGCCATCAAATTCCTTTCCATCAATAAACGTGCCTACATAATCTACTTTTACCACATCGGTTGCAGATGGTTTGGGGCCATCCGGATTACCCGCTTCCATAATTTCGTATTGTAAACCATTCGGCAATACTATAACACCTTGTCTCTTTTTATTCTCTTCCAGAAATTTAATTCCTTTTGATTTTTCTGCCGCAACACGTGCCTGAGTTTGCCGCTGCATTTCAGATTGCAACACCTGAATGGCTTGCTCCGACGTCATTGCACCGGCCTCTCCTTTCAGTACGTCTTCAAAAGCGCGGGATAATAAGGCCAGATTGATTTCATGTACGCCCTGATCTTTTACACTTTGAGCTACATTCATGCCCAGTGCGTAGCTGAAACTATCCACAGCGTTTTTCATTTGTGGTGCCGGTGAAACCTGCCCGGTTTTTTGTGCAGAAGCATTCAATGCCACACAGGTAAAAATGCTTAGAGTAATTGCTTTCATATGTATTTTTTAAATAGCGATGCAAAGTAAGAAACCATTATAAATCCCGAATGGTTGTGCCTGTTAAATGTATAAAAACATCTTCCAGATTGGCCGCTTTCACCTGTTTGGGTCTTTCAAATCCTTCCTGAATGAGTTCGTCAATCATGTCATCCGGTGAAGCCAGTTTGATGATGTTGCCTTCGTGCATGATGGCAATACGGTCGCACAACTGTTCTGCTTCATCCATATAGTGCGTGGTAAGTATCACGGTGGCTCCTTTATCCCGAATGCTCCGGATCAGCTCCCACAAATTCCTGCGTGCCTGGGGGTCAAGGCCTGTAGTCGGCTCATCCAGAAACACAAGTTTAGGCTGATGTATAAGCGTGGTAGCAATGGAGAACCGTTGTTTTTGTCCGCCACTGAGCGATTTGTACATAGCCCGGGTTTTGTCTTCCAAATTCACCAGCCGAAGCAATTCTTTGGCATCTACGGTTGCATTGTACAATCCCGCAAACAGTTGTATAAGTTCGAGCAGGTTCAATCCGGGGTAATAGCCGGATGTTTGCAACTGCACCCCAATCATCTTTTTAATCGATAACGGATCCTTATCCAGGTTGTAACCGCCAATGCTTACCTGTCCGCTGGTTTTAGACCTGAGTGTTTCCAAAATCTCCAGCGTAGTGGATTTACCGGCCCCGTTCGGACCCAGGAGTCCGAATATTTCACCCGGATGCACTTCAAAGGAAATACCCTTCACTGCGCGGAGGGTGCCGTAATCTTTGCACAGATCCTTAACTACTATGATAGGTTCCTGCATCGGCCATTAAGATTTTAAAATGCTTTCGAGTTCGTCCATCATGCCTTTGCTGCCGATAAAAAACGGTGTGCGTTGGTGGATGGCAGTAGGTTGAATATCGAGGATGCGTTGTTTGCCATCTGTGGCCACGCCCCCGGCTTTCTCAACGATGAACGCAAAAGGATTGCACTCATACATCAGGCGGAGCTTACCATTGGGTTTGTCGGTGGTTCCGGGATACATAAATATTCCTCCCTTCACCAGGTTGCGGTGCACATCAGATACCATGCTGCCGATGTAGCGCTGCGTGTATGGACCACCGTTAGATTTATTCTTCCGCTGGCATACATCGATATAATCCTGTACTTTTTTATCATACTGGAAGAAATTTCCATGATTCACAGAATAGATTTTTCCCAGATCAGGACACTTCATATCCGGGTTGCTGAGCGTGAATTCTCCGATGGACGGATCGAGTGTAAAACCATTCACGCCGCGTTTGGTAGCATACACCAACATAGTGGATGAGCCGTAAATAACATATCCCGCGGCTACCTGTTTGTTGCCGGGCTGCAGGAAATCTTCTTTGGTAGCAGGTTTGCCTACTTCACTCACTCTTCTGTAAATACTGAAAATGGTGCCTATGGATACGTC
>DPFD01000277.1:0-174 GCA_003534175.1 Chitinophagaceae bacterium | reverse complement strand
TCTAACGGGTCGAACAGACAAACATATTTCGATTGATTACTGATTTCATCGTCGAAAATAACCACATCTTCCAGTTCTTCGCTGCCTATACCGGCGCAACTGATGCCATGCCTTAATACACCCATAAACTGATCGTTGGCAAATACATCCAGTTTTTTCACTTCCTCTCCCTGC
>DPFD01000121.1:2971-3137 GCA_003534175.1 Chitinophagaceae bacterium | reverse complement strand
TTTTCAACCTGTAGCTGCAGGAAAGTAAGTTTTTCCGCTGTCGTTAAATGGATTTTAGAATTCCATTCCGGACGATGAATTTCTAAAAAAGGACTGGGGTGCGTGTTGCATAGAAATTCACCCATACAGATTTTATCATTCACCTCTCCTGCTGCCAGATGAGCCA
>DPFD01000121.1:1974-2943 GCA_003534175.1 Chitinophagaceae bacterium | reverse complement strand
TGCGGTCTTTCGAACCATACTTCTTATGCTGCGCAAAAAACTGTTTGAGAAATGCCGACAGAGGGACATCTCCCCGGAATGATTGAATAATCTTTTCAGCAGTGCGCAGGTATGAATGATACTTACTCATAAAAAAAAGACCGGCAGAACCGGTCAGAAAATATTTATCACCTGTTTTTTATACTTCAAGCAACACATCCATAGGGTCTTTACCCGTCAGCAGCAATTCAGGTTTTTCAAGCATTTGCTTAACGGTTACAAGGAAGCCTACAGATTCTCTTCCATCAATAATGCGATGATCGTAACTGAGGGCTACGTACATCATCGGCTTAATCACTACCTGTCCGTTTACTGCCATCGGGCGTTCCACAATATTGTGCATGCCCAGGATAGCACTCTGCGGGATATTGATAATAGGTGTACTCATCATCGAACCGAAAATACCGCCATTGGTGATGGTAAAGGTTCCNNGCCTTGGTGGCGAGATCCAGTACAGCCGCTTCAATTTCAGCCATACCGAGGCTTTCAGCATTTCTGATCACGGGTACTACCAGTCCTTTGGGGCCACTAACGGCAATGGATATGTCGCAATAATCATGCAACACAATATTCTCTCCATCGATATACGCATTCACACTCGGATACTTCTGAAGGGCATAACAACAAGCCTTGGTAAAGAAACTCATAAAGCCCNNAGCCCAAGCCCACACCATGCACTTCCTTGAATTTATCTTTATACTTCTTACGCAATTCCATAATCGGCCCCATGTCTACTTCATTGAATGTAGTGAGCATGGCGGTGGCGTTCTTGGCCTCCACCAAACGGCGAGAAATGGTTTTGCGCAGGTTGCTCATCTTTTCCGTCTTCTCTTCCCTGCTGAACAAGGCTCCGGCCGGGCGTCCGGGGTTGCTCAATGCCTGCAATACATCCTGCTTGGTAATTTTTCCATGACTGCCGGATGCCTGAAT
>DPFD01000121.1:0-1941 GCA_003534175.1 Chitinophagaceae bacterium | reverse complement strand
CAGCAGGAGCAGCGGGTTTTTCTTTAACCGGCTCAGCAGCGGGGGCTTTTTCACGTGGGGTCTCCGCCTGAGGGGCAGGTGCCGGAGCATCCGTATCGATACTGCAGATAATATCTCCAATAGCTAATGTATCTCCTTCGGCTGCAATGTATTTTACCGCACCGGCTTGCTCTGCATTCACTTCAAAGGTTGCCTTCTCACTTTCCAGTTCAGCAATAACGGCATCGCGCTCTGCATAACCGCCATCGGGAATCAACCATTTCACCAGCGTAACTTCATTGATACTTTCACCAACCGTAGGAACTTTTACTTCAATAGCCATGATGAGATTTAAATAGAATGCAAATTTGCGTAAAAACAACCATTATTAAAAACCGAATTTGCAGGAAGCACACATAAAAAAAGAGCCTCATAAGAGGCTCGCAATATTTATCCTAAAAACGACTTCAGCATTTCACAACGCGAAGTGCTTCGTAGCCGGGTGATGGCTTTGTCTTTTATCTGACGTACCCGTTCTCTGGTTAAGTGAAAACGTTCACCAATATCTTCCAAACTCAGCGGATGATCTATGCCGATTCCGAAAAAATACTGAATCACTTCACGCTGGCGATCGGTTAAGATGCTCAGGGAACGCTCTATTTCCATTTTCAGCGAATCACGGATGGCCAGATCACTGTCGGCTTCCGGTGCATCCCGGTTCACCAGCACATCAATCAATGTACCTTCCTCTCCTTCAGACAGCGGCTGATCCATACTTACATGCCTTGCAGCAACTCCCAGCGTGGCGGCCACTTCTTCCGTTTCAATATCCAGAAACATCGCCAGTTCTTCCGGCGTAGGTTCCCTTTCAAACTCCTGCTCCAGTTGCGAATAGGCTTTACTGATGCGGTTGGTTAATCCCACCTTATTCAGCGGCAAACGAACAATGCGCGATTGCTCTGCCAATGCCTGTAAGATACTTTGGCGTATCCACCATACAGCATACGAAATGAATTTGAAGCCACGCGTTTCATCAAAACGCTGNNATTAAACCCAGATTTCCCTCATTGATTAAATCAGGTAAGGTTAACCCCTGGTTCTGGTACTGCTTGGCAACAGATACTACAAATCGCAAATTGGCTTTGGTGAGTTTCTCCAGTGCGGCCTGATCGCCGTTGCGGATTCTTTCTGCCAGTTTAACTTCTTCTTCGGCAGAAATCAATTCTACTTTTCCGATTTCCTGTAGGTACTTTTCGAGGCTCTGACTTTCACGGTTAGTGATAGACTTCGTTATTTTCAGCTGACGCATACTCATAAGCGGTGATTTTGGGTTAATGGTTTTATACTAGGGTCGGATTTGGCCAACTGTGTTGACGGAATGTTAAAATTCCGGATGTAATTTAAACTAATTATAATATGTTCCAAAAAAATTTTTTTTGAGCCTCAACAGGCCTGTATGATTAAACTATTTTTCAATGTGACTATATAACTAAAAAAGAAGGGTAAATATTTTGTGAGGTGAATTATTTTTCTATAATTGCATCATTGAAGGTTTAAGATTATACGATGAGTAAGAAAGTATTATATACGCTCGAATATCCTGTTCGCTGTTCACCCGGAATTTTATTCGAATTTTTAAGTCAGCCCTCGGGTTTACAGGAATGGTTTGCCGATGCCGTAGATGAAAAAGACGGTNNCTTTTCATGGAATGGAACGACTGAATTGGCCGATCTGCTGGAAATGGAAGAAAATAAGTTTATCCGCTTTCGCTGGAAACATATGGCCAAAGACGAATACTTTGAGTTTAGTATTGATAAATCTGAAGTTACCAATCAGACTATTTTGGTGATCAAGGATTTTGCCGATAAAAAAGAAATCAAAGATCAAAGTCAGCTGTGGGAATACCAGGTGAAAGACCTCTTCCACCGAATCGGCAGTTAACGCATCACTTTTTTTCCTCTC
>DPFD01000078.1 GCA_003534175.1 Chitinophagaceae bacterium | reverse complement strand
GCTTGAACCCATATCTTCATTCATGAAGCGTCTGGTTCCGGGAGAAAGCCAGTAAGCGCGATCGTTCCAGCTACCACCTTTTACTACGCGTGATTTATCGCTGATCAGGGTAGTGGAGCCATAACCATAGAATGCGCTTGAAGCAGAGTCACCATCCATGTAATCAATTACGTTGTTGCGTTGATAGTTAGAACGGTTTTTCACTTCTTCATCATCAATATCTACTTTCTTCAGGCGGCCCATGCTGTCTCTCTCATATTCACCGCTGCTGTTTTTGTAGTATTTCTGGAATTTGTTACCACGGAAGTAGTTGAAATCCTGACCATCCAGTGGAGTTAACGGACGGTACACGTCACCTACCCACTCACTAACGTTACCACTCATGTTATATAAACCAAATGCATTCGGGTAGAAGGCTTTGATAGGGCCCGGGATAGCGGAACGGTCGTTCAAACCACCGGCAATACCCATGTTGTCACCACTGCCGCGTTTGAAGTTGGCCATAAACTTACCTTGCCAGCTGCCACGGCGGTTATCGCGCAAACCACTGGGGTTTTTGCTCCAGGAATAAATTTGCTGGTTAGAAACCAGTTCCTCACCCGATTTGCTTTCCTTTTTACGGGGTTTAGGGTTTTGAGCAAGCAATCCGTAAGCGGCATATTCCCACTCTGCTTCTGTAGGCAGGCGGTAACCCATACTCAGGATACCATCTTCCATTTTAACGGTAGAACGAGGTTTGCCATTTACGTCTTTAATAGGTGATTTCTTAGGCTTACTTCTGTTTTGAATCAGTTCAGGATTCATCAGGTATGTTTCGGTGTTGAAAGAACCGTCGGCTCCGGCACCTTTCATACCTCTTTTAATCGCATCCTTTTTCAGATACCCTTTTTTCCAGAGCAGGAGTTCGTTTACGCGGTCCGTTCTCCATACACTNNTGCCAGGTAACACCTACCACAGGGTAATAGTTATAAGAAGGGTAGCGGAAATAATATTCCACATACGGTTCGTTGTACGCCAGTTCTTCGCGCCATACCAGGGTATCCGGAAGGGTTTTCTTCAGGATGTTGGTATCGTTGTCGAATGTATTTTCGAGCCAGTACAGGTACTCGCGGTAGTGTACGTTGGCTACTTCCGTTTCATCAATAAAAAATGAAGGGATAGTAACACGGCGGGGAACATTGTTCCAGTCGCCCATTACGTCCTCATCCTTGGCACCCATTACAAAGGTACCCCCCTGAACGAAAACAAGTCCGGGACCAGCCTTAGGATATTTCACCTTCGCTACATGGTAGTTACCCATGTTTTTGTCATTGTAATTCCAACCGGTTACAGAGGATTTGCCTTTTTTACTACCAAATGTTTTACAAGAGGTAACGGCAACAGACGCGGCCAGTAGCAGGATGATGTTTCTTCCTGTGAGAAATTTGTACATGTTCAATCGTTTAGCGTAAAATATTTAACGATAGGTTTTCTTTAATATTGTATAGGGAGTTATACAGCCTGCGAATATATGCTACNNCTTTATATTACAACTGCCAACTTAGGCAGATTTTTTAAAAAAAATATCAGCCAGGAAGTATTTTCAGATTATTTTAACGGGTGGTGCAACGTTTATAAAGGGTTGATTGTCTTGAACAAAAATCCTGCCCCAAAAGAATTTTTTTGCATATTTAGCAATAATCAACTAATATGCAGCGTTTTTCAGCTAAATTCTACCGCAAGGAATTTGCTGAATTAACGTTTTTTTATAATTTCACAATCCGAATTTGCGGAAACGATTAATTTAGTTAACAGTACCAATTAAAAATTAAGATTATTAGAGGTAAATCTACCTAATCAAGACAAACCAAACGCATGAAACAAGCAACTTTGAAACTAACTGCCCTTGCTTTGATGTTGGCAGGAACCACAGGCGCAGTGGCGCAAACTTCAGGTTCTGAAAATTTATCGGTTGTAACCACAGCCGTACCATTTTTACGTATCGCTCCCGATGCACGCAGTGCAGGTATGGGAGATGTTGGTATAGCTACTTCTCCTGATGCCTATTCAGGTTTTTGGAACAATGGTAAAACGCCATTTGCTGAAAAGAAATCTGCCATCAGTGCTACATATATTCCATGGTTGAGTGATCTGGAATTGAAAGATGTATACTTAGTTACCCTGGGTGGATATTACAAGCTGGATGAAACACAGGCCATCACCGGTGGTATCCGTTATTTCAGCCTGGGTAATATTCAGTTTACTGACGCCCTGGGTGCTGAAATCGGCAGAAACACTCCACGTGAGTTCGCGATTGATGCGGGTTACTCTCGTAAACTGTCTTCTAAAATTGGTTTAGGTATCTCATTGCGTTATATCAACTCCAACCTGGCAGATGGTAACTTCAACGGTGTAAACTACAAGGCCGGAAGTTCTGTTGCCGGTGATTTACATTTATACNNTATCAAGGCCAATGGTTCAGGCTTTAACTGGGGTGTAACCCTGAGCAACCTGGGTTCTAAGATTTCTTATACCGATGATGACAATCAAAAAGATTTCATCCCGGCTAACCTCGGTGTAGGTGCTTCTTATACCAAGAAGTTCAACGAAGACAATAAACTGACTTTCGCTTTGGATCTGAATAAATTGCTGGTACCAACTCCTCCAAGCTTAGGCGACAGCGCTGGTTTGGCTGATTACAGAGATCAGGGTGTGGTGAGCAGCTGGTTCAAATCATTCAGCGATGGTAACGGTGATGGCGAAGAACTGAAAGAAATTACCATGGCTATCGGTGGTGAATTCACTTACAAAGATCAATTCTCTTTCCGTGCAGGTTATTTCTACGAAGATATCAACAAAGGAAACCGTCGTTTCTTCACTTTGGGTGCCGGTTTGAAATACAACATGATTGGCCTCAACGTATCTTACCTGTTGCCAAGTGGTACCGGTTTGAACAGAAACCCACTGTCTAACACACTGCGCTTCGGTTTGTCATTCGACATTAAGTAATAACACTTTTTATAGTTAAAGAGCGCTCCGGTCATTCGGGGCGCTCTTTTTATTGTCTTACTTTTACCCCATCTTTGCAACCCTTATGACGTACAGATCAGGAACCGGAATAGATTTTCATCAACTGGCCCCGGGCCGGGAATTATGGATAGGTGGTGTGCAGATTCCGCACCACCTGGGGGCTGTAGGGCACAGCGATGCCGATGTATTGCTGCATGCCGTGTGTGATGCCATGCTGGGCGCACTGGCACTGGGCGATATCGGAAAACATTTTCCGGATACGGATAACCGTTATAAAGGCATCGACAGTAAAATTTTACTCGCAGAAACCCTGAAACTGATACAGGCAAACGGCTACCAGCCCGTGAATGTAGATGCTACCCTGGTGCTTCAGTCGCCCAAGATTGCCCCGTACATCAGTGCCATGCAACAGGGGATGGCCGATATATTACGGTTACCCATAAACGCAGTTTCCATCAAAGCCACCACACCGGAAAAAATGGGGTTCGCCGGCAGGGAAGAGGGACTTTTCGCATACGCCTCCGCGTTATTGATGAAGCCGGATACTATTAAGGTTCCGGTAATGCAGCGCACCCTCAATGCATTACCAACCTATGCCACCGTGGGTGCCGCGGGGATGGACCTCCGGGCTTCGCTCGATGTGCCGCTTACCCTGCAACCCATGCAGCGGGCATTGATTCCAACCGGACTATACCTGGAAATTCCCGCAGGATATGAAGCACAGATCAGGCCACGCAGCGGACTGGCCCTAAAACAGGGAATCACCTGCCTGAATACCCCCGGCACCATCGACAGTGATTATCGCGGGGAAGTGAAGGTGATGCTGATTAACTTGGGAGATGAACCTTTCACGATTGATAACAACGACCGCATTGCACAGATTATATTTGCACCGGTAACCACAGCCAACTGGAAGTCTGTTGAAACCCTGGGCGAAACCAACCGCGGCTCAGGCGGATTCGGACACAGCGGAACACAATAAATGCATACTATGAAATGGTGCCTCGCAATATGGATGAGTGTGATGTTATGGGGATGTAAATCTACCCGCGATATCAAACGGGTGATAGAACCCAAGGATTATTCCGAAACTTTTCGCGGTGGAAGCGAGTTGCCCTCACATACCCCGGCGCTCAATGCCCTGCGCAATAATTACATCAACTTCAGCACCTTCTCCGCAAAAATTAAAGTGGATGCCGTAACCAAGGAAGGCAAACAACCGGAGATTACCGCTGTAGTTCGCATGGTGAAAGACAGCGCCATCTGGGTTTCCTTATCCGCTACCTTTTTAAATATTGAAGTCTATCGTATACTCATCAAACCCGATGAAGTAATCCTGCTGAATAAACAGGATAAGATTGTTCAGTACCGCACGCTCGAATATTTACAGGAAGTAACCGCACTGCCTGCCGATTTTAAAACCTTGCAGGACATCCTCATTGGCAATCCGGTGTATTTTGAAGAACCGGTAGTAGCCTCCAGAAAACAGGGCAGTTTAATCATGCTCACCGCCGTGGGAGATGTGTTCAAACACCTGCTGGTGATGAACGACCGTACCCATCTTCCGGTACATAGTAAACNNGTAAACGTTACGCGTAACCGTACGGCTACTATTTCTTATTCAGATTATGAAAACATACATGGACTTTCATTCTCCACCTACCGCCACATTACCGTTGCAGAAAAACATAAAATTGATTTGCGCATGAAGTACAAACAGGTGGAGTTTAACAAAGAATTATCAGTGGCATTCAATGTTCCGAAAAGTTATGAAATAAAATAGTTGTTTATTGTGAGGCAACTATTAAGGATTGCATAGTATTTTTGACCAACACCCATTCACTATGAACAAATCCCTTTTCGTTTTTGTACTTGGTTTACTCATCTCCGTCACCGCCTGGGCGCAACCTACTACGGAGCAGCTTGAAAAGCAGCGCCAGCAATTGCGTAAAGAGCTTGAAGAAACACAACGTTTGCTGAAGCAGAACCAATCTAAACAAAAGGAAAACCTGGTTCAATGGCAACTCATCAGTAAAAAAGTGAATCTGCAGGGTAAGGTAGTTGACAACATCAACAAGGATCTTCGTGCGTTGAACAATGATATGTACACGCTGCAAAAAGAAATTAATCTGTACAACCGCATCCTCGATACACTGAAAAAAGAGTACGCCAAAAGTATGGTGTATGCATATAAAAACAGAAACAGTTCAGATTTTTTAAATTTTATTTTCTCGGCCGAAAGTTTCAACGATGCCATCAAACGCGTAACCTATTTGAGAAGCTACCGCAATTACCGGGAGATGCAGGGGCAGAACATCATCCGTACCCAGGAGCAGCGTCAGAAAAAAGTAGACGCCCTGAGTAAGATGAGGGTGAAGAAAAATGAAACCCTTAAAATCCAGAACAGCGAGCTGGGGCAACTGGCCAAAGAACAGCAGGAAAAAGACCGCATCGTGGCAGAGCTGAAAAAGCAGGGCAAAACACTCAACAAACAGGCAGCCAGCAAAAAGGCGCAGATGGATAAGGTAAATAAAGCCATTGCCGCAGCCATCAAACGGGCACAGGATGAGGCGATCCGTATTGCCAAAGCCAAAGCAGCAGAGGAAGAAAGAGAACGCAGGCGTTTGGAAGAGGAACAAAGGAAAAGGGCCGCTACCACCACCACTACTACTACTGCAAAAGCTCCTGAAGTAAAACCTAAACCGGCAGAAGTTACAGAGCCGGGGCGTTACGTACGTAAACCGGGTGAAAGCGTGCTGCTGAATTCCGACAACATTGAATTGAATGCCAGTTTTGAAAAGAATAAAGGTTCACTGCCCTGGCCTGTAGATCGCGGCACGGTGCTGATGCCGTTTGGCTCAACGAAATTACCAAGTGGTACGGTTGTTCAAAATTATGGTATTACTGTTTCTTCAGATGTAGGTGCACCGGTTAAATCTATTTTTAACGGAACCGTAAGTTCAGTAACCACTATAGAAGATATGCAGGTGGTAATGGTACAGCACGGGCGATACTTCGTGAGTTACAGCAACCTCCAGGGGGTTACCGTACAACCCGGCGAAAAAATCACTACCGGTAAGGTGTTGGGTAAAGTGGCTCCCACTTACGATGGTATCG
>DPFD01000053.1:193-5060 GCA_003534175.1 Chitinophagaceae bacterium | reverse complement strand
TCTTCATAAATCAATCTCATCAAGCCATTAAATAATTTCTTTTTGTGTTATACATTAGCAAGTACCCCCTTTTGTTGGCCTCAGTTAAGAATGAATGGCTAGTTAATGTTTCCACAAAAAGTTGCTTTTCTAAAAACGGATTTAATAGTTTCTCAACCCGGCTTTCTGCAACTCCAATTCTCAAGGCAAATTCAATGAAATCGCTTTTGGTAGGATGCCCACTTTTCTTGTATTGTTCACTTTTATAATCGTCTAAAAACAATCCTTTATTCAATGCAAAATCCGTATCGACCACATGAAACTTTGTATTCACTAAATCATAAGCAGGGCTTAACAAATAATCTCCACTGGATGATTCAAGCAAGGAAAAGTTTTTTAAATGAGCATCTCCGTTTGAAAACAGAAAATTGAAAACAACTAAAGAAAAATACTTTTCTATTTCTATCCGCCATGCCGGGACAAATTTTTTTATCAACAATCCTGCCTCTTCATAGCTGTATTCATATTTGAAATTTGATCCTGCATTGTCTTTTGTTTTTCCTGCCAGCGTTGCAAAATCTTCTTTGCCCCATTTACTTCCGTTTTCTTTCACGTCAAATCGTTTGGTGATATAGGCAGGTGAACCATTCTTAAAAAAAATCATAGCGTTTTCTGCCGTATTCAGCCCATACACTTGTTTGGCTATTTGCATTGTCAAATGTTCGTTGGCTGGAACCTGGTCAACCTTTTTCAAATCTCTTGGTATCGGTTTGAGTATATATGTACCTTGTTCTCCTTCCTTTGTTAATCGCAACACATTTTTCTCCATAATAAAGCTCAATTTTTCCTGCACACCCGATATGGATATACGTTTGCGATTTTCCATGAATTGCTCTGCAACTTCTTCGCTTTGTTGGGGTTGTTCATAAGGCAAAACATGATTTACCTTTTTACCGCTAAACAAATTCCTCAAACAGCTTGGGCTGTAGGTAGAAAATCCTTCAGCCAAGGTCCCAGGACAATATTTTAATTCATCTAAGTTCATCTTGCCACTATAGGTTTAACGGTTACTGCTCCAATTGTGTCATATTGTGCAGTTGCTGCCAGCAAACCGAAACTATCTTCTTCGTCTATTCTCAACTGTACGCTTTGCAATTTTCGATTTACTCCTTCACTCAGCATATTGAAAAAAAATGGAAACAAAATTTCGCTGCTGTATTCTTTTTGTGTTTTGGGTAGGGTTAAACTGATTCCTGGTTTACTTGCATCGTTAAAATATTTTTCATCATAGCTGAAAACATAATGCTGACGATTTTCTTCAGTCAGTGTTCCTGCTAGAATCCCATTACGGTATATTTCCATTGCTCTCATTTACTCAATGTCTCTTTTTCACTTCAAGGGTTAGTTCCATTCCCAGCACTTCGGCTAATTTATTCAAAACATCCAACGAAGGATTGCCTTGTCCCCTTTCTAATTTATACAGGGTGTTTGTGCTCACTTTAGCCAGTTCGGCTAAGTGAGGTTGAGTTATACTCAACTCCTTTCGCCTGCGTTTTATGATTTCACCAAGGGTCTTAATTAACACTATAATGTGATTTTAGAGTCTAAGTTAGTGTTTTTTTTGCAAAAACGCAAGTATAATCACATTATAATATGATTTTTATGTATAAACATTTTGAAACGCAAAATAAAATAGATAAAACCACATTATAGTGTGACTTCAAGTTCATATAATGTCAAATTGTTGAACACAGAAAGTTCAAATAGTACAACCGCTAACGTCCGTGTATAGGCGATGGTGGGGAGCTAGAACGGCAAAACATCCAGTAAATCGGCTGTAAATTTCGTGGCGCGTTCAGCATTATTTACACTAAATTTTCAAATGCTTGCAACCCCCCCAATCCCTTGTCCAGCAAAGCTTATAGCTATGCCGTGTCAATTGTTCATCACAAAATCAGGCTTGCGTATGAAACGGCTGTTGTATTTGAAACGCACGTTGGTAGAAAAATCCACTTTCCATCCTTTGATATCACCGGCTGTACGAGGAAAATAATAACCCCGTACTTCAATGGTTCCGAAAATAAGGTTTTCATTCCTGGTTCTGAATCCTCCGCCCAGTGCGGTGTAACCTTGTGAGTTTTTGAGGCGCATACCCACGGGGGTAATGAGAGACCAGTCTGCAAACCCGAACGGTGCTATTCTGAAACCCCAGAATTTCCTCATATGATAAAACACTGTTTCCGCTTTAACCGTAGTGCGCATTTTGCCTTCAATAAAATAATTATAATACGGCAGGCCAAACTCAGAATCCATGAACAACGGTGTATTCAGCAGCGGGTTGATTTGTCGTGCATAAACGATGCTGGTGAAGCTCCTGTGCCTCCAGTTGGCTGAGCAGGTTTGCGCAATCTCGACATCTGTTCAACACCAATCAGAAAATCAACATCTTCCCACTGATTGCGGAAAGAGTTGGCTCCTACCCGGATGTATCCGGTATGGTAAGCCCCTTTCTTTCCGTACAAGCTTCCTTCCCCTGACAACCCATAATAAGCTCGGTTGCGCCGGAACTTACGGCTGAAACCTCCTGTAACGGAAAGGTTCAATCCTACAGGTACATCTTCCTGCCTTCCAAAACCATAAATAAAATTGGTTTTATAAAAGTTCTGACGAAACAATGTATAACTCATCAATGCTCCGGTAAAATCGGCATAATTGTAATTGTATTCACCTTCAAACTTATCGGGCTTCTTAAAATAATGATTGTAAAATCCACGCACTGCAACAAAATGCCTGAATCGGTTGTAAGAGTCTGTTTTCATAGCCCTTCGTGCCCCGATATTCAATCCTATCCAGCCATCAGATTTCAATCTCCTATATCTGAAATCCTGTTTAAACAGTGAATCACCCACATAACGGTTAAATGTACCTGCTAACATTAAATCTACGGCACCGGTCCATCGGGTGTAACGACTATACATCGGTCTTTCGAATCCTGTATACAAATCAAATTCTTCCTGTCGGCCGCTATTGAATGCCGGCTGAAAAGAATTCACCCCCAGATTCCAGTTCCAGAAACTGCCGCGGATATTCCGGTGCAGGTAATCAAAACCATACCCATACAAGGGTTTGCGTTCATCGTCATACAATCCCTGAAGGGCGATGCGGTTACCCGAGCCAAAAATATTCTCATCCTTCACCTCCAGTTCCAGCCGGTTGAAAGGCGTGCCACTTACGCTGCCACCCAGAGAAAACACATCGCGCACCACTACTACTACCCTTACAGCTCCGGTATCGCTTCCTTCCGGAAGTACTACTAATACCGCGTCTCTGAAAAACTCCTGCTCTCGCAGGAATCTTTCATTATCCGACACCTGGAAAGGATAAAACCGGTCGCCCTTTTTAAAAAATAGATTTTTTCGGATAACATCTTCCCGTGTATTGAGGTGAAAAGCATCAGCCACTTTATCTGAAAAACTTCGTTTAACCGTTACCGAGTCAGGCACTGCTTCATGCAGGCCAAGTCCTACAATTTCAATTTCGGCAATGCGTTTACCGGTATATTTTAAAAAAGGGTTTACTGTGAGAACAGGCTCTGTTTCCTGTTCAAAGGTTGAAATTCCCATACCCAGTTTACCCAGCCATCCTTTCTTTTTAGCCAGAAAAAAAGTGTCGTTCTCTTTAACCTGTGCGTGCATCGTAAAGCCAGTGAACATCCATATAAGAATAAAAATGAAACCCGGTGCAAGGTGACTTAGGTGGTGAAAGAGGGATTTTTTCAGGATAAGAGGCTGCATGGTATTCATTATTCAGCAGACATAGCCGCTTTTTTCATTGCGGCAGCCGTTTCTTTGCCAAGGTATTGATCTGCCCAATGATGTATCAAATATAATAAAGGCGTTAACAAAATGGCCATGATAAATTTATACGCATAATTCACCATGCCAATTGCCAGTACTTTTTGTATGCTCCAGTTGTTGCCCACATGAAAGGCAATATACAATACGATGAAACTGTCAACCAGCTGCGAAACCACCGTTGAACCGGTAGCACGTAACCAGATTTTCTTTTCACCCGTAGCTCTTTTAATCCGGTGAAAAACGTGCACATCCACTATCTGCGCCACCAGAAAGGCTACCAGGCTCCCAACAATAATCCACATGCCTTGTCCGAACACCGCATTAAAAGCCAATGACATATCAGGTACACCCTTTTCCATTCCGGTGCTGTACCAGAAATCGGCTGCAGGCACTTTCATAGCAATAAAAAACATAAGGAAGGCGTAAGCAATCAGGGCAACGGCAATGAAGGATATACGCCGAACTGCTTTAGGGCCGTAATATTCATTCACGATATCCGTCATCACAAATTCAAGTGGCCACAACAATACGCCGCAGGTAAGACTAAAGGCGAGACCGGGTTCTCCGAGCAGTGAGAAGCTGAGGGGCTCAGCGCCGAATAACTTTTCGAGTGAAAAAACTTTCACGCCAATACATTCAGCAATCAGTGCGTTCGCTACAAAAAATGCAGCGAATATCACAAACAATCTGGAAGCGCGGCTTTGGTATGAAACGGAAGACATAGATTCAGGGTAGGAAGATAAAATAAACGGATTGAATTATCAGAAAAATACTGATCATCCACACCCATCGCCGTTGGGTAAACGGTTTAGATGCAATCAGACTCCCCACCAGCCAGATCAGCATCCATACGGCATTAATCAGGATGGAGCTGTACCCGAGGATCACCACTATATTTTGCAGGGGGGCCAGCGGTATAAGGGGTTCAGATATATTTTCTGTTCGACGAATTTCAACATAACGAAGCACGACCGACAGGATAAAACACACATTGGCTATCATCGATACTTTATACAAGAACCTCATACAGT
>DPFD01000053.1:0-141 GCA_003534175.1 Chitinophagaceae bacterium | reverse complement strand
ACAAATGAGAACATCTGAAACGATTCTTCGCTGAAGGTACCGTCGGCCTCCTT
The DNA here is from genome assembly GCA_003534175.1 of Chitinophagaceae bacterium. Taxonomy (GTDB): domain Bacteria; phylum Bacteroidota; class Bacteroidia; order Chitinophagales; family Chitinophagaceae; genus Ferruginibacter. Next base: position 88 of record DPFD01000053.1, on the reverse strand, counting down.
GGTAATGCGCCGCATGCGTTGTGCATCGCCTTCATCCACAGGCACCACCATAATACCACCGGGCTTCAGCTGATCGAGCAGCCTGGGA
>DPFD01000126.1:5173-5432 GCA_003534175.1 Chitinophagaceae bacterium | reverse complement strand
GTACTAAATGGGTACGGTACCCGAAGATGTGGTTTAAAAATTCGGTAGTCAGCATTTTTTTTCGTATTTTCAAAATAAGGGGGAAGGATACTCGTATCCCCCGGGGGAAATACAAAAAATGACACTAAATTGTACCCTTTTCGGGGTACGCTTTTTTCAGCATTTATTGAACCTTCTGCTGAAGTAACTCCATAAAACAATAACCCTGATTGAACCTCTTCTATGGTATAACGCGGAAGATTCACAGGAGCAACTCCAA
>DPFD01000126.1:1220-5146 GCA_003534175.1 Chitinophagaceae bacterium | reverse complement strand
CGGGCTGCAGGATTGAAGTGAAGCTGCCAAAGCAGCGAAATGGAAAGCCGGAACTGCTGCTGATGCCTGCACACTGCCCACAGCCCCCACTCCGAAAATCTATTGTTGAAATCAGGCCCATGGTTGGTTGCCGATTTTGATCCGCCCGACAATAAATGATGCGGATTGAATTGCCGGCATATAACTACCTTTGCGGTCTAAATTTATTCAACATGTCAGCTTGCGAGTTCAATGTTCCTTTTACAGGCGATGCGTCTGTAGTATACAATAAAGCCAAATCGGTGATTGAAAGCCAGGGCGGCGTTTTTGAGGGCAATACCGAAAGCGGCACCTTCGATGTTTCGGTGTTTGGCAATCGCATTGCCGGAAATTATACGGTGGTGGGCCAGCAATTGCAACTCGTGATTCATACCAAACCGTTCATGATTCCATGCAGCATGATTGAAAGTGTGCTGGTGAAGCAACTTTCCTGATGGCCTTATTCACATTTGGGATTTTTAATATTCAATTTTGTTTGAGTGCATAATGTGTTTCAATTGATGCACCCTCTGGTGTTTTGCGTTTCACAATAATGTCATTCGCACTTTCTTATCCACTATACATTAGTGTAGATTGATTTGGTATAAGGTTTGCATATAGAGTGAAGTTTAATTCAATTCACTGTTATATATGAAAAACCCAATATGCACTGCGGTGCTGATGTTGTTTGCTTCCCTCGTGCACACTACCGCCAAGGCACAAACGCACACTCCCCGATACATATCCATGGCTCCCTCCACGCTTGGATATTACGAGTACCTGCCTGAAAATTACAACAGCGGTGCNNGCACCTATCCTCTCATTATTTTTTTCTGCGGAATCGGCGAACTGGGCGATGGTAGTGCGGCCCAACTTCCGAGGGTATTGGCCAACGGCACACCGAAACAAATACAACAGGGTGTGTTTCCCCGTTCATTTACGGTTCAGAACCAAACGTACCGGTTCATTGTGTTAACCCCGCAGTTTACCGGTTATCCTTCGGTGCAGGATATTGATGCCATCATCGAATATGCCAAACAATCTTACCGGGTGGATGTAAACCGAATTTACCTCACCGGTTTAAGCTGGGGCGGTGGCATGGTGTGGAGTTACCTGAGTGGCAGTGTGGCGTATGCCGGAAAAATTGCCGCGGCCGTTCCGGTATGTGGATCAGCCGATATTNNGGCGGAGGAAATACCGTAGCCCTGGCTGATGTTCCCGTTTGGGCCACACACAACAGCGGCGATAATGTAGTGCCACTCAGTACTACAGTGAATAATGTAAACAGCATTAACAACGCGCCGCAACCACCGGATGTGCCGGCAAAACAAACTATTTTTAATGCCAATGGTCATGATGCATGGTCGCGTACATACGATATCCAGTATCGCGAGAACGGATTGAATGCGTACGAATGGATGTTGCAATATAACAGAAACCTCGCAGGGCCTGTACCGGTAACCTGGTTAACATTTGATGTTGTTTCATCTCCCACACACACAGCACTTCGGTGGAGCACTGCTGCTGAAATCAACAACGCCGGCTTTGTTATTGAAAAGAGTACGAACGGCAACCGATTTGATTCCATCGGTTACGTGCCTTCCCGCAGCACTTCCGGTAGTGGCGCATCCTATGAGTACACAGACAACCAGTCGCCTAACTCAGGGGTGTATTACAGACTCAAACAAACCGACCTCAACGGAGTTCAGTTTTCGTACAGCCCTGTCCGTTATGTAGCCCCTCATTCCGACGCGTCACGGGTGGAAGTATTTCCCAATCCTGTAGCCAACAAAACCATGAACCTCCGGTTACCGGATATGGCCACGGGTCCCATCAGGCTTCAGCTCATAGGCAATAACGGACAAATGCTGATGGACAGGGCCATTGAAAACACACAGGGATCAAGGTTTTTTAACGTTACCCTACCGGTAAACCTGCAACGCGGAATGTACAACCTGAGGATACAATATGATGGCACTACTGAAGTGAAAAGCATACGCGTATTATAATGACGCAACAGATGTAATGATCTGTAACTTTCTTCAGTGGCGTTATGAATTATTTTCAGCCTGAGACAGCGTTTCAAGGTTGTTCTTACACAATTTGGCTAAGGTTACCACCAGGCCCTGGGTGTATTGAAACTGGTCTGTTACAGACTTCACTGCTATCAACTCATTCTTCAACGGGGTTTCCAGCTGGCCATTCCTGATTTCTTCCTGCCGCGCCTGTACCATACGTTGAATCTCTGCAGTGTTCAGGGAGATGGTTTGAAAAGATACGGGCAGCACTTCCTTCCGGCTGATGCATTGTATTGCAGCATCAAAGTGCACCAGCGTATGATCAATAACCGGTTGCACGTTGGGTAAGGCAACCGTATGTTGCTGTTGTTTTTTCAAATACAGCAGCGTGGTGATATGCGATGTGATTGAATAGTTCAGTACTACAAAACGATGTATAAATTCAATACCTGTTTGATATTGCCTGGGTTCACTCAGCATCCTGGTAAAAGTGTCAGATACATTGGCAAGGGCTACCAGCAACAGCCGACGGTTTTTGCGTAATGCCTGTTCATCTAACACCCGGCTAAACCCGGCTGTTACCAATTCGTAATAGGTTCTGCTGCGCCGGAGCAGAGTTTCCATGGATGATCGCACATTTTTCTGTTCCCAGGCCGGTAGTACCCAGATACTAAAAATTGCTGCGATGAACGAGCCTATAACGGTATCGAGTAACCGATCTCTTAAAACCGTTTCCGTACTATCCGGATACACAAAGCTGAATAAAATCATCAGCTCCGGTGTAAGCATAATCACCGCCCAGAAATAGTTGGTTTTAATAAATACAAAACTGCCGAGCATCAGCAATATCATCAGGATCAATAGCACCTGCTGATGGTGAATGGTATACAATATCCCCGCTCCAATGAACAACCCGATCAATGTACCTACCAGCCTGTCGCGGTTACGCTTTTTCGTTAGACTGTAAGCTGGTTTCATAATCACCAGTATGGTCAACAATATCCAGTTTCCATGCCCCAGGTTAAAACCAACCGCAATAATATACCCAACCAGCAAGGCCAGTGCTACGCGGGTGGCATGGCGAAAAATACCGGATTGCAGGTTCAGGTTGTTGATGAAAATAGAGGGCTGAATGCTTTTATGCACAGGTACGTACTCCGCCTCAGGATTTAATACCGGTGTTATGCGAATCTTTTTATCGTAAGTGGTTTGAAAATGCATGGATTTGGTCTTCCTTCTCAGATCTTCTACGTTTTCCAGTATTCTGCCGATGCTCACCAGCAGATCAATCGTGTCGCTTTCGGTAGCGCCGGCACGCAATGCATCAAACCTGGAACGGGCACGCGCGATGGCAGGCTGTAATGCAGTACCCGGCAGTGAGCGCTGACCTGTTTTAATAGCCACTCCTATTTCTACCCACTCATCTGATAAATGCTGAATGATGATACGAATATCTTCCAGTAATGGCGCCGCCTGGGGCAGTCGGTGCATTTTTTCATAGTCGTGATAGGTTGTCATTACCGACTCCAGCATATCGGCGGCATCCAGATACATCTTCACCAGCACCCGCGCGGTGTGGTTGGAATCCTTGAGCGCGGCACGGGTTTTAAAGATTAATTCACTCAGTAATTGCTGTTCTTCTTCTATGCGTACCTGTTGTTGCAGCAATTGCTGATACGTGCCGGGGATGTCGGCGTCTGCTTTTTAAAAATTCCCCCGGGTTCGCAGGTAGGCCGCCAGGTGCAGTACAAAATCTCCCAGCACCTGCTGTACAATCTTATACGGCCTGATACGATACAACAACATGCTGTACAACATGTACCAGGCACCGCCAGCACCAATCATCAGGGCGTGTTGTTCCACACTGCCTTGCGCTATCCGGGTATCCAG
>DPFD01000126.1:0-1140 GCA_003534175.1 Chitinophagaceae bacterium | reverse complement strand
CGCTACCGGACTGAATGAAAGATACCCGGCCAGCAATACATTCAGCATCATTAACAGAATGCAGGCCAGCATTCCATTGAAACGGTATTTCAGCGGACCGGGGATATCTGTAATGCTCACGCACAGTGCACCGGCAGACATTACAATACCGAGTGCCAGGTTACCGGAATACGACAGGGCAAAGGATGGTAAAACTACGCCTACCGTAGTGCGTATGCCTTCATAAAAATAACGGCCACTTAAAAAATTTCTATAGGTGGTGATTTGATCCATACCGTTTGCAGCGTAATAATACGTGCCCGACAAAATTAGGCAATGAAATCCGGGAGTTCCGAACTATCCTGCAAAGGTTTTGGGCTTAGTGGCCAACGAAGAATAATTTCTTTAAAAAAGTAGGTAATTAGGCGTTCACCTATTATTTTCGTATCATCAACCACTGAACCACAAACTGCTAACCATGAAAATTTTTGTAGCCGGGTTACCTTACGACCTTGACGATGCCGAACTGACTGAAATCTTCGAAAAATTTGGAGAAATTGCTGCCGCTAAAGTTGCCATTGATAAAGAAACCGGCAAGAGTAAAGGTTTTGCCTTTGTGGATATGCCCAATCGTGAAGAAGCACTGGAAGCTATCGAAAGCCTGAATGATATTTCTTTAGGGAAGAAACCGCTGGTAGTAAAAGAAGCCGAAGAACGCCCGTCAACAGGACGCCCTCCGGCTAATCGTTCATTTAATAATCGTCCGCAAGGAGGCAGTTCAGGCTATCAGGGCAATCGAAACAATACGCGATTCAGGCCATAATAGCTGCGAGTGNNGATTCAGGCCCTAATTGCTGCATGTGTAATGCGCGCCTGCCTCAGGAATGAATAATCACTTTTTCGATTACATCTCCTGCGCGGATATCATCGATTACCTCTAATCCTTCAGTTACTTTTCCAAAACATGTATGCACTCCATCGAGGTGCTTGGTATTAGATCGGTTGTGGCAGATGAAAAACTGTGAGCCTCCTGTGTCTTTTCCCCGATGTGCCATCGAGAATACACCTTTGTCGTGATACTGGTTTCCACCGGAAGTTTCACAGGGAATGCTGTATCCGGGACCACCGGCTCCGGTGCCATCAGGACATCCGCCCTGAATT
>DPFD01000210.1 GCA_003534175.1 Chitinophagaceae bacterium | reverse complement strand
TAAAATTGAGTTTAATTATGACGAAAGAGAAGATGTAATTGGAGAAAAGGCGTTAAAACAGGTCGTTTTGTCAAATACGTATAATAATACTGTTATTAAAAAATGGGAATTATTACATCAATATTCTAACTATCAAAGTGACAATTTCGATTTATACAATTTCCCCAACACAAACTTTACTTTTCAACACCCTGAGTTAAGGAAGCGATTATTTTTAACTGAATTTCATGAAGTATCGATTGATGATAATGATAGAGTGAAACACAAATTTGAGTATGAAGATANNAAGATATAAACGCATTACCACCCAGGCTTACTTTTGCTCAAGATAGATATGGGTATTTTAATGGAAAACAAAATCAATATTTTTTCCCTAATGACACTTGGTTTGATTACTATTTAGGAAGTATATTTTTCGGTGGTGATAGAACATATGATTTTAACTATGCTAAAAAGGGGGTGTTAAAGAAAATTATTTATCCGACTGGAGGATTTACAACAATTGAATATGAGCCCCANNCATAAAACACACAGAAATTATGCTTTTAAAAACGTTTTTAATAGCGTTTCTGTTTTAGTTGATACTAGCACAAGTTCTAATCAAGTGTTCTATTCAGATCCATTGTATTACGATGGACAACGAATCTTACAAGTGAAAGGAAGTTGTGATTGGGCTAGCGTAGCGCCTAATTTTACGACACAGGGAGGGGGGTATACAGATCTTGAGGAAGATTATTTTATAAAGATTGATTTAGTTGATGCATCATCCGGAGTGTGTTCACCATATTGCAATCAAGTTATTTTTCCTGGTAATGATTTTTATGAGGGACAGGTTTCTTATTTTGAAGGATATGGGATGTTCAATTTTTCTGTTCCTTCAGGTACTTACAAGCTGAAAATAACTGTGAATAGAAAAAGTTTAAAAGGCAATTTTATACTACAAACAGTCCGAAAAGAGTCTGACAGATCTGAACTATCAGGCATTGCAGGTGTTAGGGTGAAAAAAATTACAGATTTTTCAGCAAACAATTCTCAGTCACAATCTAAGGAATACTTGTATCGAAATTGGGGCGATGAAAGCTCATCAACTGGTGCAGGTTTACTACTTGATGACGGAAGTAATAGAAATAATGTTGGTATGACATTAGGAGAGGCTGCTGGAGATAGCCCATCAGGAAGAAATTTTATGGGTTGTGGCTACAATACGATAAACTCTAATAGTGTAAACACTAATTTTCTAACAGATAATGGAACAGTACTGTATAGCAAGGTTATTGAATTAAATACAAATGGAATTGAAAATTCAGGTGGAATTGAATATGAATTTTATAATGAAGAAAAAAAGAAATCAATACCCATGACTTTTAACTGGGGTACAAGGGTATGGGATATATGGCCTTTGGTGCCAGATGGTGCACCATTAATGAACAACGATATGCTTACAGGTAAGTTAAAAAAAACTACAGTGTTTAAGTATGATGTTATTGATGGCAATAGAACTACAGTTAAGATGACTGAAAACAATTATACGGAGAGTACTTCTTTGCAAATAATTGACACATTTAAAGTATCAAAACGAGTGATGTCTTCTTTGTTTGTTCCTGAATGGCCAAATTTTGCTGCATTTATGATCTATCGTTATTGGCGATACTTCGATTATCTCAGACTAGAAAATACGATTGAAACAACTTTTACAGATGACGGTTCGATTACAACAATGGTATCTTACCCAAGCTACTCAACAAACAATTTTCATCCAAAAGAAATACTCACACTTAATAGCAAGGGTATCTATGAAAAAGTAAGTAAACTTTATAGCGGTGATGTTTATACAGGCTACCCTAATTTAAGTACACTTATGAATTTAAAGAATAAAAACATATTGGATTTTGTTGTTGAAGAAACTAATTCTACAAATAATGTAGAAAAACTAAAGAAAAGAGCAGAGTTTCAAATTGACCCTGTAACAAATTTATGTCTACCTTATAAAGCTTATACGTCAATCTTGCAGACTACAGAAGTGCAACAAATGGAGTATCAACAATACGACGACAAAGGCAACATTCTTCAATACACCGCTAAAGATGGTGTTGTTCATTCATTCATCTGGGGTTACAATAAGCAGTATCCCGTAGCACATATTACAGGAGTTAATTACAATACTGCCAGTGCGCTTGTTAATCTTTCAGTGCTGAATTCTGCTTCTACAACTGAGCAGGATATGCGTTTAGAGCTTGATAAGTTACATACCGGAATAACCGGACAACATACTCAGGTATCAACCTATACATATATTCCATTAGTAGGTATTAAAACAGTAAAGGATGTAAACAACAAGCTGGTTACTTACGAGTATGATAATTTCTATCGGTTAAAGTTGGTACGCGATCAGGATGGAAACATATTAAGCGCACAGGAATATCAATATGCGCAGTAATTTATTATTGATTCATCGTAAAACTTCTAATATGAAGTGTAGAATATTAAAGTGTTCTTTCATGCTGGTTTCGGTACTAGCTTCTGTACATGTAATAGGACAACAGATTCAAAATCGTCCGCAAAGTGTGTTGAGTGCACCAGCTCCAACCGGTACAATTCAATCTACACCTGCAGCATACCCCGGTACTATTCCCTTAAATCATGTAAGAACATTTCAAGCGTTAACACCCATCACCGATGNNTAACACAGTCGTTTACTCATGTTAAGCAAAGTACAGTTTATGTTGACGGATTAGGACGGCCTATTCAAAGTGTAAGTAAGCAAGCCACTCCCGGAAGTTCTCCAAAAGATGTTGTGAAACCGATGATATATGATGAACTTGGAAGAGAACAATATCAATACTTGCCTTATGTGTCCACTTCATCAAATGGTGCATTTAAAAGTGATCCATTTGCAGAACAAACAACTTATTATGGTCAATCTCAGTTTAATGGTGAAGATGTGTTTTATAGTAAAACTGATTTTGAAGCTTCACCACTGAGCAGACCTCTTAAATCATACTCGCCCGGTAATAGCTGGGCCGGAAGTGATAGAGGTGTAGAAATGAAATACCTTGTAAATACCATTGATGATGGTGTTCGAATTTGGAATATGGTTAATGATATTCCTGTTAGTGGTACATCAGATATCTATCCTGCCGGTACATTGTATAAGAATGTTACGATCGACGAACATAATAATGCTGTAGTTGAATACAAGGATAAATCTGGAAATGTTATTCTAAAAAAAGTTCAAATTGGAGATGTGCCTACCGATTATACCGGTCATGCTGATTGGTTGTGTACCTATTATGTGTATGATGATTTGAATCGCTTGTGTTTTGTTATTTCTCCTAAAGCTGTTGCCAACTTGATAAAAACGCAAGTGAATTGGGATTTAAACTATAATAACAATGTTTTAATTAATGAGCTTTGCTTTCAGTATAGGTATGATAGTAGGAGCAGGATGGTTCAGAAAAAAGTACCCGGTGCTGCATGGGTTTATATGGTATATGATAACAGGGATAGGCTAGTTTTTACTCAGGATGGAAACATGCGCGCAAATAATCAATGGTTGGTTACATTATACGATGCATTGAATCGTCCACTGATTACCGGAATGATTGTATACACAGGCACTCTAACCGATTTACAATCCCATGTTACCGGTTTACCTGCAGGTGACGGTAGCATCCCAATTAATGGACCTTTCCCAAGTATTGGGCTGCCTCCATTATTAGTGATTTCTGGATTGGAAACAGGGGTTCGTACCCATCGTGCACAGGAGGAGATCACTTTTGAGCCGGGCTTTACTACAGATAATAATACAGACCTCACCGCAGAAATTGAAACAGGTTCAACACCCGTTAGTCAACAGACTTTTGATATTTCAATTAATCCAATTCCCCCCTCCTCAGCTTCATCATTTATTGCACTCACCATTACTCATTACGATAATTATAATTGGACCAGTACAGCTTACAACACAGCCAATAACTCAAAGTTAGAAGCCGGAACAAACCTACACGCGGTTCCATTACCCAATACTGCTCAGCAACAGGCTGTTTCGGTAAAAGGAATGGTTACAGGTACTCGTGTGCGTACACTAGTGGATCCGGGTAACCTTTCATTAGGGGAATGGTTAACCAACCATGTATTTTATGATAAATATGGTAGGGTAATACAAAGCCAAAATCAAACTTTGAAGGGCACAGATGTGGCTACTAACTTGTATGATTTTTCCGGAAAATTATTGTGCAATTACCTGGTTCACACCAACAACGAAATCCAGGATGTAGCTCAACAGAAAACCAGTGTAAAAACCAGTATGGAATATGATCATTCAGGAGCTTTACTGAAAGTGTTTAAAACCATCAACGATGATGTAGCGAATAAGAAGTTAATTGCTGAACATGAATATGACGATTTGGGGCAATTGAAGATTAAAAGGCTCGGTAATACGGCCTCTAACGACCCGTTAGAGATACTAAACTACGATTACAATATTCGGGGTTGGATGAAGGGAATCAACTTAGACTATGCACGTGGAGCAACCAATACAAATTGGTTTGGGATGGAGTTGAATTATGATTGGGGTTTTGAGGATAATCAATATAACGGTAACATCAGTGGCACCAAATGGCGCTCCAAGGGAGATGGGGAGCAACGTAGCTATGGCTTTGGATATGATAAAGCTAACAGATTAATGTTTGCAGATTTTAACCAGTACACTGCAAATGCATGGAATAAGGACGAAGGCATAGACTTTACCTCTCTGATGGGCGACGGATCCAACCCGACAACTGCTTATGATGAGAATGGTAATATACTATCCATGAAGCAAAGAGGGTTGAAATTGAACAGCAGCCCGATAATTGATGACCTTCAATACACCTACAGCCATAATGGCTTAAGCAACAAACTGCAAAATGTTATTGATTTAGCCAATGATGCTACAACAAAACTGGGAGATTTTAGAACCAGTGTAAACAGTACGAATGCTTCAACAAAAACATCTTTCGTTCTAGGCTCAAGTGATCCCTATCCAATTGTTGATTATATTTATGATGTAAACGGCAATATGGTGAAAGACCTAAACAAAGACATCGAAGGGCTAAGTGGTGATGGCATTCAGTACAATCATTTGAA
>DPFD01000077.1:12256-12398 GCA_003534175.1 Chitinophagaceae bacterium | reverse complement strand
TACAATTCCAATTCTTGGTTTCATTAAATTTTTGCACAACGGCCTTCCGTATGGTCTCCCGACACATATACATAGTGACAAAACCCGGCGTGAAGAATGAACCGTCTTTGTAGCCGTTAATTTTCTCGAAAATCAATCCGAG
>DPFD01000077.1:10790-12237 GCA_003534175.1 Chitinophagaceae bacterium | reverse complement strand
TTCTTCACCACCTTCTGCTCCAAAATCGTAAGCATCTAAAAACTCAAACAAGTATTGAAGCGTGGAAATATTGCCTGTCCGCTTTTTACCTTGCTTGTCTTTTAGCACAGTTTGTGGAAAAATCGGAATCGTTTTATCGTCTTTCAGATTGCTGATAAACAAAGTAACCTGCTCAATGTTGGTCGGTTCAAAAAGGGATGAATTGAGGTAAGGGATTTTCTCAAAAATCTTCTTTACATCTTCGTTTCGTTCATCATGCTTTCGGGCCAACACCTGAAAGAACAGGCTGTTCAGGTCATCATAATTTTTGATTTTATCAGCGTTCAGAAACGAGAAAGATTTATCACCCTTGTGATACGTGATGAGTTGGGCTTCCAACAACTTCAAAAACAAAATTCTGTTTATCCAGGTGATGGAAAGTTCGAGAGCAACATTAAAAAGTCTTTCCTCTTGTGTGCTGCCAAATTGGTGAGGCTTCTCTAATCGGTTCAGTTTGTCTAAGCTGTCAAGCTGAATGATGGTGTCTTCTAAAATGCTTCCCGTGTGGCGTTCACCTGCTTTGTTTCGTTCAATCAGTTTTTTGCTTCCTTCTTTGGTTTCAGTGAGTCCGATGATGTGCAACAACTCGCTGTAAAAGCGTTTGTCCAGGCTATTGCTGTCATTGGTAAACGGAAGTTTTAAAAGATGTTCCGGCGATAAAATTTTGAATAAAGCAATGAGCGAACTGTCGTCAGCCTTGTCGGCATTGCGCAACGGTTTTAGATAGTCCTGAATGTTGAAGTACGTAAACTCAATTTCCGAAGTAATGCTGTCAATAAAAGGCTCTGCAATTTGTTTGTAAAAAAAATCTGTTTTGGTGTCTGCCAAACGACCAGCTTCAAAATCATTGAATTGTTTTACAAGGTTTTTATTTTGAGCAAAGAGTCTGTCGAACAGGGTAGCGTCAAAAATGAACCATTCGTTTATGTTGGTCGCCACCAGGTTTTTTACTTCAATATTTTTATGTGTAATTCTCTCCCGTAAGTAGTATAGCACTAATTCCTGAAACGCTTTTACATTCAGTTTCGAAATCATTTGCTTCGGGCTGTCTCCCTCAGCGATTCGTTTTATCATTTCGGATTTGTTGGTTGGCTTTTTAGCCTCGAGAATTACACCAACTGTTGAATTTGCAGTTTGTCCGTTATGAATTACCAGGTCGTTTCGGCCTTTGGTATTTATGAAATGGTTGGGGTCGTAATATGTTTTCTTTAGAAAGTCTGATACTAGGTTTTTATGAAACTCTTCGCTTTCGGTATCATGTATCCTGTCTAGCAACGTAATGAGATGGGTCTTGAAACTTTCAATTTCACTCCTGTTGGGTTTTACTTTTAAAAAGGCTTTGTTCAGTGCCTTTCTTGGTTTCAATTCTTTTAAAATGTTCACTGCCACTGCTGTTTTTAATTGTGTT
>DPFD01000077.1:2385-10781 GCA_003534175.1 Chitinophagaceae bacterium | reverse complement strand
CAAATTATATTTTCAATTTCTGCCGGTTAAGATAAGTTTTTCAGTTGGAATGGTGCAAGAGTCTTAGCAAAATGGTTCTTTTGGATTTGCAAAGGATAAGCTTGTGTGTTGAGTATAACCAAATGTGGTTGAATGAGCGTATCACCCACACCACACCTCAAATAAGTACACTGTGTAACGCTACAGTCTTTTCACCATGATATGATGCGGGATGCTGACTTCCATAAACATATCTCCTTCAATTTTATAACCCGCTCGTTCATAAAAACCGATGGCCGTATCGCGGGCGTGCATCATCATTTTTTTATACCCTTTATCCCGGGCCAGGTTTTCGGCAAAACTCAAAATGGCTGCTCCAATGCCTTTGCCTTGAAGGTTACCCGGCACTGCCATCTGGCGCAATCGCACCGTGTCGTCATTTACCCGGGTGAGAATACAACAACCTAGCATTTCGTCATCATCAAAGGATGCAATCAGGATATCATCTTTCTCCCGCGCCAGCTCTTCTTCATTAAATGTGAGTCCGAGTGGCTGGCGTAATATCTGATGCCTTAAAGTCACCATCTGGCGGTAAGCATCGGTACCATGATCTATTTGCTTTAATCCCATGAATTCGAAAATAAAACGTGTTGAAATCGGGTTAACCCTTCCAATTTACATAAAAAAGTAATTAACTAATCCTCCGGGAGGTGCTTCAACCAACCGGAAAACGGGGGCAGATTCTCCACTTTCCGGTATCAGACAGCCCGAATAAGTGCCAGAAAAAAACCGCGGAATGCAGTACTGTAAAGGATTTCAGGGTTGTTTCAGGATTTCTTTGTAATTGTCCCAAAAAACATATTTTTGCACCGTACTAACTAAATATTTTAATCATGTCAGACATTGCAACAAGAGTAAAGAAAATCATTGTTGACAAACTAGGTGTAGATGAGGCGGAAGTAACTTCTGAAGCTTCTTTCACCAATGATTTAGGTGCCGACAGCCTCGACACCGTGGAGTTGATTATGGAATTTGAAAAAGAATTCAACATTTCTATTCCAGACGAACAGGCTGAAACCATCACTACCGTAGGTCAGGCTGTATCTTACCTGGAAGAAAACGCCAAGTAATATCTTATTAATCANNTTGTCGTAACCGGTTTAGGCGCAATCACTCCTTTAGGTAAATCTGTTTCAGAATATTGGGACGGACTTGCCCGCGGAGAAAGTGGATGCGACTTTATCCAACAGTTCGATGTGTCTAAATTCAAAACAAAGTTTGCCTGTGAGGTTAAAGATTTTGACCCCACCGTTTACCTCGACCGTAAGGAAGCCAGAAAAATCGACCGTTATTGTCAGTTCGCACTGATTGCCAGCGATGAGGCCGTAAAAGATGCCGGTATTTCCAAAGAAAATGTAAACCCCGACCGCGTAGGAGTCATTTTTGCCAGCGGTATTGGCGGATTAATTACTTTCCAGGAAGAGGTTACCAATTTTGCTTTGGGAGATGGAACCCCACGCTTTAATCCTTTCTTCATTCCTAAAATGATACTGGATATTGCTGCCGGACAAATCTCCATGAGGCATGGTTTCCGCGGACCCAATTTTGCCGTGGTAAGTGCCTGCGCGTCTTCTACCAACGCCATTATTGATGCCTTTGATAACATCCGGCTCAACAAAGCCGATGTCGTTATTACCGGCGGAAGTGAAGCCGTTATCAGCNNCTGCCGGTGTGGGTGGTTTCAATGCCATGAAAGCGCTCAGTGAACGCAATGATGATCCTAAAACGGCCAGCCGTCCGTTCGATAAAGAACGCGATGGTTTTGTAATGGGAGAAGGTGCCGGTGTACTCATCCTCGAAAGCCTCGAACATGCCCTGGCCCGTGGTGCAAAAATTTACTGCGAAATTGCCGGAGGTGGTGCTACAGCCGACGCACACCATATTACCGCTCCACATCCCGAAGGCCTGGGTGCGAAAAATGTGATGCACGCTGCACTGCAGGATGCCGGAATGCAACCGTCGGATATTGATTACATCAACGTACACGGAACATCCACTCCATTAGGTGATATTGCTGAAACCAAAGCCATCCTCAGCGTGTTTGGAGATCATGCCTATAACCTCAACATCAGTTCAACCAAAAGCATGACCGGCCACTGTTTGGGTGCCGCCGGAGCACTGGAAGCACTGGCTTGTATCATGGCGGTTACTAAAGATGTGGTTCCTCCAACCATCAACCACTTTACCGACGATCCTGAACTCGATCCCAAACTTAACTTTACCTTCAATCAGGCACAACACCGTATCGTAAATGCTGCCCTAAGCAACACCTTTGGTTTTGGCGGACACAACGCATCGGTAGTGATTAAAAAATACAAGGCCTGATTTTACTCAACGATTCCAAACTGATTTTTCTTTTTGCATGTAATGCTCCACACACCGTGTAACCGGTAGTTGGTTTGCACGCAGAACTATGCCCGCGAACACAGATACAGTACAGGCAAAAAAAATGTATTAATTTCGGGCAAATCTTTTTGTTATCAGTCCGAAACGCCTCTTACGTATTTTTATTAAGGAAGATAATCACCTGAAATCCTTCCGAAAGCAACTGAGTAACGTGCTGGGTTTCACGCCGGGGGAGTTGTCGCTCTATCGCACAGCCCTTAGCCACCGTTCCGTACGGGAAGGGGCAGACGAAAACAATGAACGCCTTGAATTTCTGGGAGATGCGGTTTTAAGCGCTGTGATTGCACACCATCTCTTCAAAAAATATCCCTACAAAGGCGAAGGCTTTCTCACTGAAATGCGAAGCAAAATGGTGAACCGTCAGAAGCTCAATGAAATTGCGCTGAAAATGGGCCTGAAAAAAATCACCCTGTACAACAAGCACGATAATGCCCTGAAAATTTCTCAGATTTTCGGGAATACCCTTGAAGCGGTCATCGGTGCCGTATACCTCGATCTGGGATACAATAAAACCTTCCGTTGGGTGGAGAAAAGAGTGATACTGCCCTTTTTATTCACGGAAGATCTGGAAAGCATTGAACTGAACATTAAAAATAAACTGTACGGCTGGGCCAATAAAAATGGAAAACAACTGGAGTTTGCCACCCTCGAAGAAAAAATGGAAAACGGCAGGAGGTTGTTTACCATTGGCGCTACGGTAGATGGTGAAGTGGTAGCGCAGGCCAAAGGGTTCAGTAAAAAAGATGCCAGCCAGATAGCAGCCCAGCTGGCCATAGAAAAACTGGGACTGTAACTTTTTTCAGGATTAGTAGTTGTGGAATTCTATTGCTGAAAGTTGCCGCACATTTCGTGTAACCCTAAGGGTTATGAGGGTATTTCGGTGGTGAGAAAAGCACCGTTTTATATTTAATCTGATTCAAGGACACTGAGTCTTTGAAGTTCATGTTCACTCAATTCACTTTCTGCAAAATGACCCGGAGGAATTCCTCTAAAGGCCAGTTCATCTATCACATCCACTAAGGATTTAAAATTTGCCTGATCACTGGCTTTGATGACAAACATTAAGTCTGACAGATTCGTTTCTCTCTTTTTATCCATCATCAACGCACTCAGTTCATCGAAAGGAATTTTTTTCATCGATGCTGTATCAAGCCCCATATAGTAGTACATGGCCTGATTTTTTCCGAGAATAATATGGCAGGCGCCGGACGCTTTTAATGCTCTTGGGGTTTCTCCTTTGGGTGAATGTAGGTCCATCACTTTAGCTTCAGACATCGTGGTGGTAAAAACGAAAAACGTCAGTAATATAAATCCCAAATCCACCATTGGAGTTAAATCCACTCGTATAGGTTTCTTATATTGTTGGGGCTTTCCGGATGCGTTTCTTCTGCTATTTGATTGATTTACTTCTGCCATAAAAAAGAGATTTTATATCACATTAGATGAAAGAAAGTATTGATTCCACAATGAAACTTCTTCTTCAATCCCCTTCCTGCATACAACTGGTATGCTCAACATCTCATCCCGCTAAATTGTGCTAAGTTTGCATTTCATGTACGCATAAACTATGCAGATAGGAGTATTAGGAAGCGGGAGCTGGGGCACCGCACTGGCTAAATTATTAACCGATAACCACCATACCATTCATTGGTGGAACCGAAGCCGCAGCGCTATTGAATCTATTATGGCCAAAGGGCACAACCCTAACTATCTGCCCACAGCTTCGTTTGATACATCTAAATTGCACCTCACCACACAGATGCAGGAAGTGATTGAACAGTCGGAGGTGATTGTGGTGGCCATTCCATCAGCTTTTGCAGAAGGAGTGCTCAGCGAGCTCGATCGAAATGCGTTTACAAATAAAACCATCGTTTCGGCCATCAAAGGCATTTTACCCGGCAACAATCAATTGCTGAATGATTTCCTGAAAACCACATTCGATTTTCCGCTGGAACAATATATTACAGTGATGGGCCCATGCCATGCGGAAGAAGTGGCTGCGCAAAAATTATCTTACCTAACGTTCTCGGGTATTCGCGAAGATCTGGCAGCCCGAACAGCCGCTTTGTTTAAAACGGATTACCTGAACACGGTGGTGAACCGCGATGTGTTCGGTGTACAATATGCAGCCGTGTTGAAGAACATCTATGCGGTGGGGGCCGGTATGGCACACGGACTCGACTATGGTGATAACTTCAGAAGTGTGCTGATTGCCAACAGTGGCGATGAGATGGCCAACTTCCTGCGTAAAGCCGGAATCATCAACGCAGAAGTGGGATACATTGTACACGGATCAACACCCGATACTACGGAGCATACAAACTATGCCGCCTCAGTGTATCTCGGTGATTTACTGGTAACCTGTTATTCATTACACAGCCGCAACCGTACCTTTGGTACCATGATTGGTCAGGGTTATACCGTGCAGGCTGCCCAGCTGGAAATGCACATGGTGGCAGAAGGATATAATGCGAGTAAATGCATGTACCTGTTGAATCAATCCGTACAATCAGATATGCCCATTGCCGAAACCGTATACCGTATTTTATGGGAAGGTCTTTCACCCGAAGATGGTTTCAGGTATATTGAATCAGTATTGGTTTAAACAAACAACCCGGCGGCAATACCATCAGCCAGAAATTTTCCGCTGTCGCTTAAACGCAGCACATGGTTTTCATGCAGCAATTCACCTCGGTTACTATACACCTTACTGCGCTGTATCAACAGTTCCACAGCCTCTGTACCAAAGGCCTCCTCAAATGCCGGGAGGTCAATCCCTTCCAGGGTTCGGAGCGATATCATTATGCGTTCGTTGATGCGCTCTTTTAGGGTTAATGTTTCTCCGCTGCCGGCAGGTAAACCAGCTTCTATTAATTTCGTGTACTCTATATTGTTAGATATATTCCAGCTGCGGAGTTCCATTCCATTGTAGCTGTGTGCTGAAGGCCCGTAGCCCATGNNGCTGTTGTGTACACTGCGCATGCCGGGCAGCGCAAAATTGCTGATTTCGTAATGCTCATAGCCTGCACGGCCTAAGGTTTCCCTAACTATATGGAACTGCTCCCATTGCACGTCGGGGTCGGGTGCTGCAGATAAGGCAGCCTGTATTTTATGATCGAGCGCCGTTTTTGGTTCCACGGTAAGGGCATAACAGGAAATATGGGGCACACCCGCATCTGTCAGCAGTTGTAGGTTTCTGGATAGTACCTCCCGGGTGGATAGCGGAGATCCGTAAATCAAATCAGCCGAATAATTCTTAATTCCGGAAGCGGCAATATCTTCCAGCGCACGGAGCGATTGGCCCGCTGTATGCGAGCGGTTCATCCACCGCAACTCTGCTTCATCAAAACTTTGGATACCTACACTCAGCCGGTTGATGCCACTACGCAACCAGGATTCGAGACTGTTTGGATTGATATCATCGGGGTTGGCTTCCAGAGTAATCTCAGCCCCGGGTTTAATACTAAACCGCTTCAGCGCATCCATGATGGCGGTGAGTTCTGCTGCTGTTAACAAACTCGGTGTGCCTCCGCCAAAGTATACCGTGTCTACCGGTTCACTGAGGCGAAAGTACGGCGGGGTGGTTTCAATCTCCTTTCGAATGGCGTTCAGTACGCGTTCCCGCTGACTGAAAGAAGTTGAAAAATGGAAGTTGCAATAATGGCACGCCTTCCTGCAAAAGGGGATATGAATATAAATGCCTGCCAAATTGTAGTTTTACAAATTATCATCTTGTTTACCGAATGCACTTAGTCCGACTCTTGTTACTGTTCTTCTGCTGTGCACTGGGCTGCCTGAAAAACGCTCCGGCTCAGGGTATCATAGCAAACGGAACGGTATTGGGCATAAAATATAACGACAAAGATAGTGCCTTTAAACCGCAGGGAATTACCTTTCAAAAGCAATTCAATACTGATTCCGCCGCTAAACAATATATACACGATCTTCCTGCTTTGCTGGCCTCAGCCGGATATGTAACAGCATCGGTAGACAGCCTCCAAAAAGATTCCACCGGCTACACGGTGTATCTGTTCATGGGCGATTTATATGTACTCCACACCTTAAAAAAAGGAAACGTAGAAGAAGAGGCCCTGCAGGCGGCCGGTTTTTATAAACGAAAATGGGATGGCAAAACACTCAATCTGGCAGAAGTGTACAAACTGAAAAACAGATTGCTGGATTATTATGAGAATAACGGATATCCATTTGCCAGCCTCACATTCGATAGTGTGCAATTACAACCGGGTAAGTTTTCCGCCGTGCTTAAAGTAGATAAATCAGTGCCCTATGTAATCGACAGCATCCGCATGATTGGTAAGGGCAAGGTGAGTTCCAACTTCCTGCAACAATACCTGGGCATTAAAAACCGCAGCGCCTATAACGGGGAACGGTTGCGCCAGGTAGATAAGAAAATGCTGGAACTGCCTTTTTTGAAATCATTGCAGCCATCTGATATCAGCATGACCGGCTCCGGGGCAGTGCTGAACATTTATGCCGATCCACGCAAAAGCAGTAAGGTGAATTTTATTGTGGGATTTGTTCCCGATCCGGTTGAAACCGGTAAACTGCAACTCACGGGAGATATAGACCTCGATTTGAAAAATATGCTACGCGGAGGTGAATCCATCATGCTCAAATGGCAGCAACTGCAACGCAACTCCCCCAGGCTCAATCTGGGTTTTAATATTCCCTACATGCTCCGCTCTGCCTTTGGCCTGGAAGCCTTGTTTGATATGTATAAAAAAGATTCCAGCTTTCTTCAACTGAATGCACAACTCGGGGTGCAGTATTCATTTTCGTCTAACCGTTCCGGTAAGTTCATCGTACAGTTTCAGGGAAATAATTTATTGGCAGGAGGCATTGATACCAACCTGGTTAAGTCGTCTAAAAGTNNACCCGATATTATTGATATGAGTGCGGTGAATACCGGCTTACAGTTTGAATCTTTCGGTACCGATTACCGGCTGAACCCCACCAAGGGTTTTGAATGGCAGGCCAGCGCGCTCATTGGTATAAAGAAAGTAAAACCCAATCCCGATGTGTTGCGGTTGGAAGACCCCAATTTCGATTATGCCAGTTTGTATGATTCCGTTTCAATCAAAAGCTACCAGATCAACGCCACGCTAAAAGCAGCGCATTATTTTCCGGTTAAAAAGAATGTAGTGCTGAAAACCGGGCTGCAGGGCGGGATGTATTATAGTCCGCAGGTTTTCCGAAACGATCAGTATCGTATTGGAGGATTCAGAACACTGCGTGGATTTGATGAAGAAGGAATTTTTTCCGACCGGTATGCCATTGGCACGGCGGAGCTCAGGTATTTATCGGGGATGAACTCATACCTCTTTGTTTTTTCAGATATGGCTTATTCCTACAGCAGTGTGTCTCGTTTGGGAAAAACGTTCATCAGTGGCGGACTGGGCATCATGCTTGAAACAAAGCTGGGCTTACTGAATGTTAGCTACGCGGCGGGTAAACGAAGTGATGTGCCGTTCAACCTGCGCGAAGCTTCTAAAGTGCATATCGGTTATATCAATTATTTTTGAGCCATCCCATGCGATATTTATTTATTTTTCTTGCCTCCTGCTGGATGCTACTGGCTCCCGTTACACTGTACCCGCAGTTACCCGCAAACGATAGCACCAGCCTGATGCAACAGGCAGCTACCGATACGATAGCACCGGACACAGTGGCAATACCGGTACCAGACATTGAAACAATTTTACAGGATAACCGCTGGCTGGGATACCATCAACCACCGGTAAGTTATCCGGAAGCTCCCAAAAATCGTGCGGGTCAAAACTTCAATTTTTATTATATCCTTTTTCTGCTGGCGTTATTTGCATTGTGCCGCGCCGCATTCCCCAAATATTTTTCAAACCTGTTTCGTGTGTTTTTCAACACGTCGTTACGGCAGGGCCAGATAACCGATCAGTTGTTACAGGCTAAATTAA
>DPFD01000077.1:0-2342 GCA_003534175.1 Chitinophagaceae bacterium | reverse complement strand
GTGTATTCCGCCAACAGGGAACGGCACCCTGGTTACTCGCAGTGATTGTGGCGGCGGTGGCCATCATGTACATTGTGAAATATGCGGTGATACGTTTTACGGGATGGGTGAGCGGTTATACCCGTGAAGCCGACGCCTATGTATTCATAGTATTTCTGGTGAACAAGATTATTGGCGTGGTACTGTTACCCATTCTCCTCATCATGGCATTTTCAAAAACGCCCTTGTCTGAAATCGGGTTTACAGTTTCTGTAATTGTGATTGTGCTGATTTTTTTGCTCCGTTTTTTACGTTCTTACGAAAATTTACATCGTCGGTTACAGGTTAGCCGTTTCCACTTTCTGTTGTACCTCGTTGGCGTGGAGATTCTGCCGCTGCTGATAATATATAAAGCAGCGATGAAATATTTGCCTGATTTTGCGTAACTTTGCAACCATTATCAGGATATATCAGTATGGCGAAATCTGAAGTTAAGGAATTGAAGAAGAAATCATCTAAGCAGGTAAAATCAATCCTCATTACCCAACCGGCACCTGAAGGCAATAAGTCGCCTTACTTCGACTTTGCCAAAAATTACAACGTGCAGGTAGATTTTTGTCCGTTCGTAATTGTGGAAGGCATCCCCTCCAAGGATTTCAGAAAACAAAAGATCGACATCAGCGCATACACGGCGGTTATCTTCACCAGTAAAAATGCCATTGATCATTTCTTTCGTATCTGCGATGAAATGAAGATCAACATCTCTCAGGATGAAAAATATTTTTGCATCACTGAAGCGGTGGCGCTGTATCTCCAGAAATTTATCCAGTTCAGAAAAAGAAAAGTATTCTACGGTGCCGACGGAACGAATAAGAGTTTGTTTGATGTGATCAACAAGCACAAAGACAATGAAAAATTCCTGTACCCATGCTCTGAATCGTTCGATAGTGAAATAACCAACTGGTTAAAACAAAATCACTGCGAGTATGCCACACCGGTATTGTACCATGTCATCAGCAATAACATCAGCGAAGTCATTGAACGTGGTTATGATATCATTTGCTTTTTTACTCCGGGCGGGGTGAAAAGTTTGCTTGAAAATTTCCCTAAGTATGAGCAGAACGGCACCACACTGGGTGCCTTCGGCGCCAACACCATCAAGGCGGCTGAAGAGGCCGGGTTGGTACTGGAAATTAAAGCCCCCATGCCCCAAACGCCCAGTATGATCAGCGCACTGGAAAAATACCTTCAGTCCTTATAAGGATTCTGTATTTTCGGGTATGTCACGTTTTGCCAATGCCCTTCAGCACGAAAGCAGTCCTTATCTTTTACAACACGCTCACAATCCGGTGCAATGGCATGCATGGAATCCGGAAACACTGCAATTAGCCAAAGACCGTAATCTTCCCGTCCTGGTAAGTGTAGGGTACGCTGCCTGCCATTGGTGTCATGTGATGGAACGCGAAAGTTTTGAAGATGAAGTGGTGGCCCGTTTCATGAACGAACACTTTACCAATATTAAAATTGATCGTGAAGAGCGGCCGGATATCGACCACACCCTTATGGAAGCGGTACAAACCATGACGGGTCAGGGCGGCTGGCCATTGAATGTATTTCTAACGCCTGATATGAAGCCATTCTATGGTGGCACTTATTTTCCTCCGGAACGAATGCATGGCAGGCCATCCTGGCTGGAAGTGCTACAATCCATTCACCATGCCTGGACTACTCAAACCGGGAATATTCAGGAACAGGCCGGAAGGCTGTTTCAACATTTACAGAACGCTACCCAACAATGGCTGCAGGCGGCTACACCGGAAGACAATCCCGTTTCTTATACTGCCATGGCGGAGGAACTCATGGAGCGTGCTGATAAAACCTACGGCGGTTTCGGCCGTGCCCCCAAATTTCCACAATGGTTCTCTTTACAATACCTGATGGCTGCCGGATATTTTTATAATAATCCCAACTGGGTGAATCATGTTACCCATACGGTGGATCAAATGATAGCGGGCGGAATTTACGATCAGGCGGGAGGCGGCATCGCGCGATATAGTACCGATGAATACTGGCTGGTACCACACTTCGAAAAAATGCTGTACGATCAGGCCTTTTTGATTACGGTACTGTCAGAAGCCTATCAACTTACGCAGCACACACGCTATGCAACATGCATACAACACACCATCCGTTTTCTTCAGCAAACGATGGCATCGGCCGGTGAAGGATATTATGCCGCACTGGATGCCGATTCCGAAGGTGAAGAAGGCAAATATTATGTGTGGAGTTATGAAGAATTGCAGGAGATACTGGGAGCGGAGGCAGCTGATTTTTGCAACGCCTTCCATGTGCAACCTCAAGGC
>DPFD01000089.1:4454-8006 GCA_003534175.1 Chitinophagaceae bacterium | reverse complement strand
AGGCTGAAAGCCTGTAGTACACTAACACATGGCATCGCCATGTGGTTTCCACTAAAGTTATGATGTTACATGCTTGAGATCGCACCAGGCTGAAAGCCTGTATTACTCTAACACACGGCATCGCCATGTGGTTTCTACAAACCAGGGTTGCGCCCTGAAAGGGCAGCATACATCATGAACTCCACAAATACTGCTCATCAAAGTCAACCTCATATTCCTGAAGAAACTGCACATACTCACTCTCAAAAGATACTTTTTCATGATGCGCTTTTTGATTTTCAATATATCGTTTAACCCGATCCACCACAGACTGGCTAACAGAATAACCGGCATAACCCCCTTGCCATGAAAAGCGATGATATTGTTTTCCTTTAGACTTAATCCAACGGCTGCTGTTGCGCTTGATTTCTTCCACCAACTTGGCAAGCGAAACATTTTTAGACATCACAGCAAGAATATGAATGTGATTTGAAGTTCCCCCTATGCGTATAGGAATAGATTGATTCGCTTTAATGATACCACCTATATAGGCATATAATTCATTTTCAACTTCAGGCTGTATTACCGGAAGCTTATACTTTGTGTTAAACACAATATGTACGTACAGTTTAGAAAGTGACTGAGCCATGCTGTTCAATTTCAAGCAAGGTATACTATGCCTTTTATGAGTATCGTTTGCACGAGGGTACTTTATGAGGTATAGAGTTTAAAAGGAGCAATGGCATACAAACCCAAGGTGTTGCCTTGGGGAGTTTGTAGGCTGTCCCTTCGGGACGCCCCACCCCACAAGGTTATTTTCAATAGTCTGATAAAATCCAATTCATTTATTATCTTCATTCAGCACATTGATTCGGTTAAAAAGTATTCATCATTTCCGGCCAGAATGAGAACTTGTAACAACAGCAACCAATTCATACGGAATGTTATAAAATAAAATATCTGATATGCATTTTCTCCTTCGAATTTTAATAACTGCTGTCATCGCTTATGTGCTCACCCAAATCATGAAAGGGGTGCATATGGATAACTTCTGGGCTGCTATTTTGTTTGCTTTTGTACTGGCTGTTGTTAACGGATTTGTACGTCCGATACTCATCCTGTTTACCATACCCATCACCCTGCTTACGATGGGTTTATTCCTGCTCGTGATCAACGCCTTAATGATATTGCTGGTAGATGCACTGCTCGACCAGGTAACCGTTGATAACTTCTGGTGGGCCTTGTTGTTCAGTATTACGCTCTCATTGATGAGCGCATCTGTACAGTCCTGGATACAGCAACAAGATAAAAAGTAGGGGCCCACGTTCAGTAAACCATACTTTTCACAGTAATGTTTGAGGTGTTTCGGGTCATCCACCGGAACCCCTGCTGCCGTTTCTTTTTTTATTTGCTGAATTAGTTTGAAATTCGCACATGGAATTTTCAAGAGGTACTTTAACCAACTCCGAACTGGTAAATTTATACAAGGCTATTTTGCTGCCGCGTATGATTGAGGAAAAGATGCTGGTGTTGCTGCGCCAGGGAAAAATCAGCAAATGGTTTAGTGGAATCGGACAAGAAGCAATTGCAGCAGGTGCTACTGCAGCATTGCAACCGGATGAGTGGATTATGCCATTGCACCGAAACCTGGGTGTTTTCACCGGCCGGAATATGCCTCTCAGCAAGTTGTTTATGCAATGGCAGGGCAATAAAGAGGGCTATAGCAAGGGCCGTGAGCGCAGTTTCCATTTTGGTACGCGGGAGCACCATATTTGCGGCATGATTTCGCATTTGGGTCCGCAGCTGGCTATTGCCGATGGGGTAGCATTAGCGCATAAGCTTCGCCGTGAGGATAAAGTGTCACTCGCCTTTTCGGGTGATGGCGGTACCAGCGAAGGCGATTTTCATGAAGCCCTGAATACTGCGGCTGTATGGGATTTGCCGGTTATATTTATAGTAGAAAATAATGGGTACGGACTCAGTACTCCGGTGAACGAACAGTACCGTTGCAAGCACATAGTAGACAAAGCCCTTGGCTACGGAATGGAAGGGGTACAGATCGATGGTAACAACATTTTGGCGGTGTATGACACCATCAAAGGAGTAAGAGAGTACTGCATAAAAAACCAGAAGCCATATTTGATTGAATGCATGACATTCAGGATGCGTGGGCATGAAGAAGCCAGTGGGGTAAAATATGTGCCGCCGCAGCTGTTTGAAGAATGGGAGAAAAAAGACCCTATAAAAAATTACGAACAGTGGTTGATGGATGAGGGAGTAATCACGCCTGCGGAGGTGGAAGCCATTCGTACAGAAACCAAACAACACATAGAAAGTGAATTGAATAAAGCATATACCGCCGGTGAAATTGTTCCCGATACGGTTGAGGAGTTGAGGGATGTGTATGCCCCGGTAAAACCTGTTGCACCGGTTAAAGATCCGTTGGCGGAAGGTGCGCAGGGTACAGAAATGAAGTTTATCGGAGCGATTAGTCAGGCATTGGATATGTCGCTGCAGCAACATCCCAACCTGGTATTGATGGGTCAGGATATTGCGGAGTATGGCGGGGCGTTTAAAGTTACTGAAGGTTTTGTTCATCGATACGGAAAGGAGCGCATACGCAACACCCNNCGGCGTTGGGCCTGAGTCTGGAAGGATATAAGTCGGTGATGGAAATGCAGTTTGCCGATTTTGTTACGGTAGGGTTTAATCAGATTGTAAACAACCTGGCTAAGATTCACTATCGGTGGGGGCAAAACGCAGATGTGGTGGTACGCATGCCTACCGGTGGAGGCGTGGGCGCGGGCCCGTTCCACAGCCAAAGCAACGAGGCGTGGTTTACGCATGTACCCGGGTTGAAAGTGGTATATCCCTCTACTCCTGCGGATGCCAAGGGGTTGTTGATTGCCGCTATAAATGATCCCAATCCGGTGATGTTTTTTGAACATAAGGGGTTGTACAGAAGTGTAAACGGACCAGTACCCGAGTCTTATTACGAAATAGAAATCGGGAAGGCACGCACGGCCTTACAGGGGGATGATCTTACCATCATCACTTATGGTGCCGGTGTACATTGGGCGCTGGAATATGCCGGAAAGCATCCTGACATATCCATTGAAATCCTCGATTTACGCACCTTGCTTCCTCTCGATTATGAAGCCATAGGTCAGGCTGTACGTAAAACAGGAAAAGTGTTGTTATTGCATGAAGACACCTTAACCGGGGGCATCGGAGGGGAAATTGCGGCATGGATTGCGGAGCACTGTTTCACCTATTTAGATGCACCTGTGTTGCGTTGTGCGAGTTTAGATACTCCTATTCCGTTTAACATGGCGCTGGAGAAAAACTTTATGGCCTATACAAGATTAGATGCTTATGTGCAGCAGTTGCTGCAATATTAACGGTGGGTAATAAAACAGTTAACCACAAAGGAAGCTCCCAAAGGACGCAAAGAAATACCCTCTGTGTTCTCCGTGCAAGGCATAAAAATTTAGCTACAATTTTTAACCTCTGTGTCCTCCGAGGTGAATAAAATATTTAACCACTAAGTGCGCAAAGGAAGGGCACACTAAG
>DPFD01000089.1:0-4444 GCA_003534175.1 Chitinophagaceae bacterium | reverse complement strand
TGAATTGAATTATAATTATCAATCCCTGTGTACTCCGTGGTTTAAAAAATAATTAACCTCAAAGGAAATACATTCAAAGCGAATAAATTAGATACCCGCTGTGGATTATAAAATCAATCCGGGGGTTATGGTGCAGTTGATTTTTTTCTGAGCATCGGCACCCGGCGTTTATACGTCATGCATCTCCACACCCACTCCACCGGTCCAAACCGGAAAAAGTACAACCAGCCATGGCTGAACAAAACCTGAAGTCCAAAGAATAAAACCCCAAAGATCAACTGATAGAAATGACCTAACTGTTGCGCATACCCTAAACCTATCCCTGTAAATATCAACAGGCAGCTGAGGCTTTGCAGCATATAATTGCTGAATGCCATTTTACCTACCGGCTGCAATACACGCAGGGTATTATGAAATAATTTCTGTTGCCATCCCAGCGCCAGTAAGGCAACGTACCCCAGCGCTAGTGGGGCTACCGCTAAGGCATACACGATGGTTTGATACAGACCGGCTGTTTCAAGATTTTCATACGCACGGTTGTTTTTCATCAAATAAGCAAGCAGCACATTCAGTGGCAAGGCCACCAGCAACCCCACCCCTGCAATTTTTTTCAGCAGGTCTTTATCATTCAGCACGCGGCGATAGTAGTAGTTTCTCCCTAAGGCATAGCCGATGTAAAACATCCCCAGTACTTTAAAGAACCGGCTTTCAAAATAGAGGCCTCCGTATCGGAAGAAAAATCCCGACACATTTATTTTCCATATTTGCCACCAGGTTTGGGTTTGTTCAACAGGCGGTGCCGAAAAATCAATACCCATTTTTTCATCCATCCCCGCCCCTGTTTTAAACAACCATTCATACGGAAACCGAAAAGCGGGAATCCATTTCATTGCCGCGTAATGTGCAATGGGCAGCAGTATGAAAACACCACCGATGATGGCCAGCTTTTTGGGGGCAACACGCCTTACTGGATACAGGCACAACAAAGCCAACAGCGCATAAAACGCAACAATATCACCAAACCAAAGCAGCACCAGATGCATCAAACCTAACAACAGCATCCCCCATAACCTTCGAAAAAGCATACCCGACCCGTTATACCCGAATCGATTGTTTTCTGATACTGAAGTGCAAAACCCCAGCCAAATAACAAGCTGAAAATGGAATAGAACTTACCCTCAAAGAACACTTTTTTCCAAAAGGAAACTTCATCATCCCACGCCAGGTGGAATAATCCTTCGGGCTTACCAAAGTTGAGCGACAGGTAATTGAGGTTGGCAATAAAAATTCCAAGAATGGCAAACCCTCGCAGGGCGTCCATAAAAACTTCCCGTTCATGGGGGGCAGGAAGCGGCCGGGTGGATTCTTTCATTTACCTGATTTATCAGGCAATATATTTATTATTGTTATAGATCTCAGGATGTATTATTCGGCCGGAATAAATTTCAGCGAAATGGAATTCACACAATGACGGGTGTTTTTTCTTGTAAATCCTTCACCCAGAAACACGTGTCCCAAATGGCCTCCACATTGATTGCAAATGATTTCCGTACGCATACCATCCTTGTCGGGCACCCGTTTCACCGCACCAGGTATTTCGTCATCAAAACTCGGCCATCCGCAGTTGGAGTTGAATTTATCGTCTGACCGGTACAGGGGCGCGTTACAGCGCTTACACGCATAGGTGCCTTTGCCTTTGTGGTTATTGTATTCACCGGTGTAAGGGCGTTCGGTGCCTTTGTTTACAATCACCCATTCTTCTTCGGGGGTAAGTGGGTTCCATTTCATGGTTAAGGGTTTAATCGTGTCGTTTGTAGGAGGAGCCGTAACAGGGGTTGCATTCGCCCACTGAGGTTTGGCGAGCCTCAGAAAACGCTGATACGCATACAAACTTTGTAAGATGTACGAGTTGAAAAGTACCTCATCGGCCGAGCGCGTAAAGGATGCCGTTGGACGATACCAAAGTAAAAAAGAATCGAGCAGGGGGCCCTGGAGCTGTGTGATACGCTGAACATTTGACCTGCTGAAACGATAACTTATGTATTTTTCGTCTTCCTGCTCTAGAAGCCGCTGCTGGAACGCTTTTAGCCGTTTGGTGCGCCTCACCCTGAAAACATTGATAATTTCATTCAAATCCGCTCCCACGGCTCCATCAGGGTTAGTAGAGGTGGAAAAGCCCGGTCGTTCAAAATTGAACACATTGGCATAGGTTTCCCGGTTTTCAATCGAATCTTGCTGATAGGTTTTGGCATATACCTTCACCTCATCTATTACCTTGTATTTGGAAGGAACGCGAATGCCCAGCGACAGGTTAAACTGAAAACGATCGGGTATTTCAGCAACCGCAAACTTTACCGTGGGTTTTCCCGCAAACACAAAAGTGATGGAATCGTCGGGGTAAACAGAGATGGAGTATCCGCCAATCGAATCGGTGAGGGTGTACATGCCCCGGGTGGTGGTTACCATTACATCAGCCACACCGTTCACACGGGTGTTATCGTACACGGTTCCGCTAACCGTGAACTGTGCCAGCGTGCAAAGCGGGGCAAACATTATCGCAATCAGTAGAAATAGTCTCATATGCGGCCGGTGCAATCTAATCAACCCGACTCTTACTTTTTTGTATTTAACGCGTTTTTTGCGTTTTGTAGCAACCCCGCCCCTACTTCAGGATAATGCAGGTGTTCTAGGGAGTGGATTTTTTTAGCCAGGGTTTCCGGGGTGTCTTCGGGAGCGATAGGGCAAACCGCCTGGAAGATAACTTCTCCATGATCATACTGATCATCAACATAGTGAATGGTGATGCCGCTTTCCCGTGCCCCGGATGCTATTACGGCCTCGTGTACCCGATTTCCGTACATGCCTTTCCCCCCGTGCAATGGAAGCAGTGCGGGGTGCAGGTTGATGATTTTGCGGGGAAACAGCTGAATCAGTGCCGGTGGAATCTTCAGCAGAAATCCGGCTAATATCAGCCAGTCGGTCCGTTTTTTCAGCATCTTATGGTGTGCTCCGCTTTCCAGTTCTTCTTTGGTGATATGTAAAACGGGGATATCAAATTCATCTGCCAGTTTTACCACACCGGCTTCGGGCTTATTGCACACAATCAGTGTTACACGGGCCAGTTTGCTGCGATCGTTATCCAGATTGAAGTATTCAATCAGTTTGCGGGCATTACTGCCGGCACCGGAGGCAAACACTGCCAACCGGTAAGGTTCCTGTATTTTGGGGAGGATGCCCATGCGGGACAGGATCTTGCGTTCATAATGCCAGAAAAACTTGAATTGTCCGAACAAAAAGCCATAAAACAACAATAACACCTGGTAACCAATGAGTAGCATTCCAATTTTCAATAACCAAAAGGTAGTGGAGAATTTCTCAATGGAAAGCCATCCGGTAATTTGCGCGGTAATCCAGGCGGTAGTGGTACCGGTAAAACCAAAGGCCACCATTACCCAAAAAAATCGCGAACCTGAAATACCCCATTTCTTCTGAAGCTTATCGAACATGATGGTAAGGCATTGTTTGAATGCGGATGCAAAAATGCGTGCAATTATTTAAACCATGGCTTTTTAGGTAATTATTAGGCTTACACAAACATGACAATCGGCGCGAATCTTCCGTATAAATTGCTGAAAGTCAAGCCAGCTAACGAAAAAAAATTAACAAGATGTTGATATTTTATCATCAACCTGTCTTATGTTTGCACCTGAATTAGGAAATTTTCCACATTTTCACCTGACTGATATGAGTAGCTACAGAACATTCTTTAACAAATTTTTCGTTAGCATTCTCCTCGTTTTCTTTGTTGGTTCTACTGCATTTGCACAAGACGGCGAGGCCCTTTTCAAAGCCAATTGTGCCTCTTGCCACAAGGTAGATGCTGACCTTGCAGGACCTGCGTTGAAGGGTTGGAGAGACCGTGCGCCTGAGGGTGACTGGATCTACAAATGGGTTAAGAATCCATCGGCCATGATTGCTACGGATGCTTACGCCAAATCAATGTTTGAGAAGTGGAAGCCCACTGTAATGACAGCGTTTTCTCATTTAACCAATGAGGAAATTGATGCGATTATGAAGTATGTGGATGATTATGTGCCACCGGTAGCGGCCACTCCGGTAGCGGGTGCCGGTGCAGGTGCCGCAGAAGGGTCAGATAACACCCTGTTATACGGAATCCTCACGCTGGTGCTGGCTTTGGTAAGTTTCATCCTCCTGCAAATCAACAGCAACCTCCGCAAATTAACCGATGAAAAAGAAGGCGTAATTCGCGGTGAGCCCGTTCCTTTCTATCGCAATAAAGCGTATATCATGACGGCCATCCTGGCGCTCTTTGCCGTGGGTGGATATGTAACCATCAACGCAGCCATTGATTTGGGAAGAGAGAAAGGATACCAACCCCTGCAACCTATTTACTATTCGCATAAGGTACACGCCGGTGTAAATC
>DPFD01000159.1:6023-9135 GCA_003534175.1 Chitinophagaceae bacterium | reverse complement strand
TAATGCATGAATGGCTGTTAACGATTAAATATACGCCCCATTTGGGGTATGGCAAAAATATCAATGATAAATTATGATCATTATCAACAGGATGTTACAGAGGAAGATGATAAGTGGGATATTAAAAAAGCGAAAGAATGGACATAAAAAAGTGTATGAGTGTATATAAGAAGTGGAACTATAGGGTTGGATGGATAAATGCAAGTTTACCAAGGTAATTTGTCGAGTGGACTCTCAATGTTGCGGATGTCGCGTAAACTTACATGTGTATATCGCATAGTGGTTTTAATGCTGTTATGGCCTAATAAATCCTGTATATACCGAATATCTGTACCACTTTCTAACAAATGAGTGGCATAACTGTGCCTTAATGAATGTATACTCCCCCGCTTATGAACACCGGCCGCCTTCTTGGCCTCATGTAGTATTTTCTGAACACTGCGCGCACTATACGGGCCTCCATTCAATCCCTCAAATAAGTAATCACCCGGCCGATAAAATGATGCATACCTGCGCAAACCGTCTAACAACTTAACCGATAAAACAACCATTCTGTCCTTTTTGCCCTTTGCGCCACGAATATGGATGGTCATCCGGTTGCTGTCAATGTCATGCACTTTTAAGTTTACTACTTCACTCACCCGTAATCCTGCCGAATAACAGGTCATGATGATCATCCGGTGCTTTAAATTGTCAATGTTGTTTATTATCCGCATAACCTCATCCTGAGATAAAATGTCGGGCAGTTTGTAGGGCTTCCTGGGCCG
Source organism: Chitinophagaceae bacterium (assembly GCA_003534175.1). Lineage (GTDB taxonomy): Bacteria > Bacteroidota > Bacteroidia > Chitinophagales > Chitinophagaceae > Ferruginibacter. The sequence continues at coordinate 8,368 of DPFD01000159.1, read as the reverse complement.
AGGCAGATCATAAAATTCTTTACCCCGCTTCATCACTTTTTCATAGTAAAACTTTATAGCATTCACAGCTGAATGCACATGCTGCTCGCTGTAATTATTCTTCTCAATCAGCCACAGTAAATAAGATAATATGTGATGCTTTTCAAGTGAATTTACACTGGTGTCCCCCAGCAAACGCAAAAACTGGTGAAACTCATTGCAATATGTTTTCCTGGTGTTCGCACTATACCCTTTCATAATTAATAAATCACGCATCAGCCGAATAGCCTCCGCATTCTCATCACTCAATAAATGATCCCGAATCATCACGTGCGTTCGTTTGGTAATGGATTGCTGATGCACCATCACCAACGCCTGCCTGTTATATAAATAGGAACGCAATTCCTCAATGTTCAATTCTACCAAACCCGCCAGAACCGTTTGTATTTTTTCAAAATGCTCCCGGGTACATGGTATGTACCAGCACTTTAATGAATGGCTCCACTTACATTTATCAATTTTCTTGATCAAATTATTAACCTCACTGATGAAAGGCATTTCTATGGCAATAATTTCCTTTCCACGATGATGCATGGGCTTTAATGTTACCTGTATCATACATTAAACCTATTCAGAAACGGTATCACTTCAAGCGTTTTTCCCTCAATCAGCATGAAGAAAAACCGCAGGTGTTAGGAGAATTCACCCTGTGTTCGTTAGATTTGAAGGATGAAACAACTTATTACACTGACAGTATTGATTCTTTCAGTAAAATTCAACTTTGCTCAGGACATCCCTCTCGTAAGGTTTGATTCACTACAAAACAGATTTATATTAACCACTGCAGGGGCATCTCATTTAGCAAAACTCCCCCTCCATTGTATTCATAAAGAGTTTCCAAATAAACCATCTCACACTTCAAACAGTGCCGAAGACCATGTCCGTTTGCCTTCTACCCTGCACCCCAGCTTTTATGGGTGTTTCGACTGGCATTCATCTGTTCACGGACACTGGATGCTTATCCGGCTGCTGAAATTATACCCCGAAATGCCAGAAAATCAAAAAATCAGGGAGGTGTTGAATGAGTCTTTTCAACCAGAAAAAATAATTGCAGAGACAAACTATTTTGAACAGCCCAATACAAAAAGCTGGGAGCGAACCTACGGCTGGGCATGGCTGTTGAAAATGGATGAGGAACTCGCGGGATGGAATGATCCAGACGCTAAAAAATGGCATATGGCACTTCAACCTCTTACTCAAAAGATTGTATCTCTCTGGATGGCTTTTCTGCCCAAACAAACCTATCCGAACCGCACCGGCGTTCATCCGAATACAGCGTTCGGACTTGTCTTTGCGCTGGACTATGCACGTAAGGTGCAGGATAAAAATTTCGAACAGGCGATTGTTCAGGCATCCATACAACTGTATGGGAACGACCAACACGCCCCGGCTGTGTGGGAACCTAACGGTTCCGATTTTCTATCCCCCAGCCTGGAAGAGGCCGATCTGATGAGGCGCGTTTTATCCCCGGAAGAATTCACCCGGTGGAGGGATGCCTTTTTGAACGACAAATCACTGATGCATCTAACAATTCTGCCGGTGGTGTCGGACAGAGAAGATCTTCAAATTGTACACCTCGATGGATTATGTTTCAGCAGAAGCTGGTGTATGCAAGGCCTTGCCCCAACTTACCCCGAAAACCACCCCTTCAGGAAGTTGCTGACAGAATCTGCCAATAAACATCTGATAACCGCACTTCCGGAAATTGCCAGCGGGAAATACAGCGGTGAACACTGGCTGGCCAGTTTTGCTGTATATGCACTTACACTTGACCGTTAGTTTAAGAGAAACCGTTTGATGAACTCAATGGTTGCATAGAACTGATAATCCTGATTCGACTTTTTACGGAATCCATGCCCTTCATCATCAGCTTCCAGGTACCACACCGTTCCTCCATTGGCTTTGATTTTGTCAACCATTTGCCTGGCTTCGGTATAGGGTACACGAGGATCATTCTTTCCCTGAACTATGAACATGGGCTTTTTAATTTTATGCGCATTGTTCAGCGGTGCAATTTTTTCAAAAAACGCTGCCATCTTCGGAACACGCTCATCACCATATTCCACCCTTCTTAAATCCCTTCTGTAATCTTCCGTATTCTGCAGGAAAGTTTTAAAATGACTGATNNCCCACTACATCCAACGCACAGCGGATACGGTCGTTGTAATGAAATGCCGTTGCTAACGTCATGTATCCGCCATAACTGCCACCGGTAACCATTACACGATCTGCATCCAGAGACGGCCATTGGGCTATCCAATCCAGCAAAGAACCAATGTCTTTTACACTCTCCTCTCTTTTAAACG
>DPFD01000159.1:5792-6005 GCA_003534175.1 Chitinophagaceae bacterium | reverse complement strand
ACGCTGCCCCGCACATTAGGGAAAATGATGGAAATGCCCAGTTCGTTCAGGTAATAGTTCAGCCTGCCTAGAAATGTGGGGAGTGACTGCCCTTCAGGACCGCCATGGATGTTGATGATAACAGGCCTGCGGCCGGTGAATCTCGGATGTGCCTCATATAGAAATCCTGAAATCTCTAACCCATCAAAACTTTTCCATTTGATGAGTTTAGGT
>DPFD01000159.1:5541-5774 GCA_003534175.1 Chitinophagaceae bacterium | reverse complement strand
AGCGATATAACTCTTTCAACTCATGGTTCCATTCGTATACATCGGCACTGGCGAAAGAAGAAGTAAAATTGAAAGCAAATGATTTTCCGTTAGCATGCCACTCAGGACTCCCCACAATACCTACTGGTAAACCAGTAACCGGTGTGTATTTCATGGATTTTAAATCCTGAACATAGATTTTCTTCACTCCGCCTTCATTCACATTAAATGCTGCCAGTGTTTGATTTTTGTTC
>DPFD01000159.1:3258-5515 GCA_003534175.1 Chitinophagaceae bacterium | reverse complement strand
GCAGAAACTAAAATAGTTTGATTGCCGGTTTGAATATCAACCCTAACAGGCTTTTTAAATTCACCCTCCGCATTGGTGAGCATGTAAAATGCCGTGCCATCTTTGCTCATCTGTAAGGGTTGATACACGCCACGTTGTTTGTTTGGTGGTAACCATTGCTTTAAATCTTTGGTTGAAAGATTGTATAACCAAATGTTGCTTTCATTTACAGAGATATACTGACTCAACATCAGTATGTTCCCATCATAGCTCCAGTCGGCCACTCGCCATCCGCCACCTTTCAGTGACAATAACAGTTTATCTGATGCGGGTTGTGTTGGATCCATCATAAACACTTCGCGGTCGGTTCCGTTTCTTCTGGTACTGGTATACACTATTAAACTTCCCTGTTGGTTGAAGATTGCGCCGCCGTTTTGTGCACGGTTATCCTTTGTAAGCTGAATGCTTTTGCCTGTTTCAATATCATACCTGAACAGGTTGGTAAACTCATTGCCACCCACGTCTTTGGTGAAAAGAAAATAATTACCATGAACAGGATTGAAAGTAGCACCTGCAGGACTCTCACTGAAAAAGGTAAGTTGTTTCCTGCTTCCAAGAGGCTGGGCAACCATGTGCATTTGAGCTGTATTGGCAAAACGTGTTGAAATCAGCATTTTACGTTCGGTGGCGTGCCACGACTGAAAAGAAGCGCTGCGGGATTCCGTGTAGGGCTGCACGTCGTTTACAATGGAAGCCTGTATAGGAGGTATACCCTCCACCGTAAGGTTACCCGATACCGTTAGTACATCATTATTTTGTGCAACTACCTGAAATGTACATCCTGCCACCAGAATCCATGAGAAGATATATTTCATATAAAATGATTGATGATTTAACTCCTTAAAGCTAACACATCCGATTGAAAAGTAAGTGGTTAAAGAACGAATCCTGTTGAAAGGATACGAAAAGCTTATTGCAGAGGGAGCCGAATATGTTTACCGAAGAAGAGTTTATTACTTTCTGTGATATGTGAATATCATTTATTTGAGGATACATCCATCAAAAAGTATTGGAAAGAGTATTAAAAAAGGAGGGGTTGTTGATATAATACCTGGGCTGAAGACAATATGCGGAATCGGCACACAAAAGGGGTAGAAAGTTCGTTTTCTTAATATCCCATTCCCCCGGGGGATACGAGTATCCCTTCCCCCTATTTTGAAAATACGGATTTTTTTTGACTAAGCCCCACTTTCATGGGGTACTTCATGGGTACCCTACCCGTTTCTTACACTTTCGGGCCAGGATTGAAAATCCTTTCCTTATGCATACCGTCTACATGTAAGATTCTATGCTTTTCATCGAAAGGGAGCGAGCACGAAAAACGTTACCTCAAGTGACTATACTTTCACTAAGTCTGCCGCCAGGTTGGCGAAATTCTCTTAGGATAAATAAATACAATTTATCGCGTCACCCCATCAGTTCGCAATGGGATTTTTTAGCTGAACTGCTTACAAGTCAAGCAATATAGAAATATTCAACTTGATTTTGTCGCTTATATCTGAAGGGAGCTCTCCAATCTTTTTAATCAGTCTTTTATTGTCAATTGACCGAATCTGATCAATCATTATGTCACAATGCTCCTTGACTTTCCCAACCCCAGCTTCCAGGTGCACTCTTAAAATATCAGATTCCTCTATAACATTCGTCGTAATAGGGCAAATAATTGTTGATGGATGAAACTTGTTCAACAAATCTGTTTGTAGTATCACAACAGGGCGTGTCTTACCGGTTTCTGTCCCAAATCTTGGATTTAAGTCTGCCAACCAGACTTCAAACTGCTTAATCTTCATCATGCAATTTTTCAAACTCTAAAAGAACTTTCATTGATTCTTCCTGAACTAACTTAGATTCCTTTTGCAACTGCTTTGATAAAATTTTTCTCTTTTGAAGGTGATTATAAAATTCTACCGCTTCGTTTATGTAACGGTTTCGGTTTTTTTTAATCTTAGCAAGTATTTTTTCTGTCTCTGTAAATACATTGTCGTCCATCTTTAGAGATAAGTTTTTCATAAACCAACGTTTCTATAAAGGTATATACTTTTTGTATATATTCAAAGTGACATAGATAAAAGCTGTTTCAGTTAACAGTGGAAACACCAAACATCAGGTAATGAATTGAAAGTAATAAAAAGACAGGTTCATTGATCTAACACCAGAGTGAGAAACGAACAGCAGAAAATTCAATTTAAAATGACAGAAAGTTCGTTTTCTTAATATC
>DPFD01000159.1:0-3183 GCA_003534175.1 Chitinophagaceae bacterium | reverse complement strand
TGGGTACCCTACCCGTTTCTTACCCTTTCGGGCCACGTTGTCATGACCTTTTGAACCACATGCAGTGCATCAGTAGATAAACAAATATTATATGGGGCTGATTGTAAAGCACCTTTGGCTAAATACCCATACACACATGCTCGTTCAGCAACTCCATATCCCACCAACTGCAATAAACCCATCCGTTTAATTCGGTTAGCAAATGAGTACTTTAGAAATTTTTAAAAACCCTGGCTAATTATGTGATGACTCTTGAGATAAAATTCAGGTAGTAACACATTAGATTATTACCGTACAGTGCAGGGCTGGTTTGTAAAAATTTGCAGATTCATTACATTATACGTATATTTGATATTGAAAAAGCACGTGTATGTCTACAAAACTTACCTTAACAGTTGAAAAAGACGTTATAGAACGAGCAAAGGTTTATGCAAACAAAAAGGGCAGAAGCTTATCTGATCTGGTAGAAAATTTTCTTCGTTCTTTAGTACATAAAGAAGCAGACNNAAGATGAACTATCTCCAAATGTAAAAAAGCTGCTTGGATCTGTAAAAGTTCCAAAGAATTTTGACTATAAGAAGGAATTATCAGAAGCAATCAATAAAAAATACTCTAAGTGAAGCACTTTCTGATAGACACAAATGTTGTGATTGACTTTCTGATAGATAGAAGGCCCTTTTCAATGGATGCTGCAAAGTTGTTTGATTTATCAGAGAGGAGTCAAGTCAGGTTGTATTTAACGGCTGTATCTTACAATAACATTTATTATATAGTTAAGAAGCATTCGACACATTCTTCCACAATAAAAACAATGCGACAGTTAGAGTCCATGACAGAGACAATAGAAACTAATGTTGGAGTGATAAGGGGTGCTTTGAATTCAGAATTTAAAGACTTCGAAGATGCAGTTCAATATTATTCAGCAGCTACCGTAAAAAAGATTGATTCGATTGTTACACGAAATGTTTCTGATTTTAAGCATAGTAAAATATCAGTACTCACTCCCGATGAAGCCTTGATATTAATACAGAGCACCACCCGTTAACGTCCAATGCTTTACATCAAATAGGACCGGGCACGGCAAACATTACCTAACGTGACTGTATTTTCACAAGACTGCAGCCAGGTTAGCGAATTTACTGTTGTATGGATTACTTCAAATTATTGAATTTACCCCTTCGTGTACATTGCAATTTATTGGTGGCTGATGCGTGTATTGCCTTTGAATTATCAATAGTTGTACATTACTTCTTCTTCAAGTTAACTTCAATTCCTGGATTTATTCTTTTAATGTCATTGATAAATTCAGCCTTTCGCCTTGGGGAAATCAGTACTGAGTCAAATTTTCCATAGAGTATTTCTAGTCTGTCAAGCGAAGTAGCAGGTGAACTGAGTAGATTATTTTTTTCGGCTATTCTTCTAATTGTATTAATGTCAATCGTCTTATGATACAAAAAGCCACATTTGATTACAAGTTTATCTCCTTCTATTGTGTATTTTGTTGTTAAAAACATATGAACAACAAATAAAATTACTGGTAAAAGAATAGCAATTCCTATCCAATTGGGTTTTTCATTTATTATCAAAACTAAAACTGTCCCAAATATTAGTACAAGGGGGACTACTAATTCCATTCCAATTTTTGAGTAGTGTGTTTTCATCAATTTAAAACTTTCATTTTAAGCGATATAACCCTACAGGTGATACACTTGCCACCTACACAAAAATAAAACTTCCGAATTCCCTACAATTGTAATTTGAAAAACCAGCATAACCTGCTATTGTACATTTCCTGTTCCGTTGTAATCTTCACCATTCGCATACATGAACCGGCGACGAAACCTCAATGAAATTTGAGTGAAATTGTCCTGATCAACCGTTGATAAAACTTCCATGCTCACCTTCCCAGGATTGGAAATGTTTGGAAGCCGAAGGGCTGCCGGACAGTAATGTAAAGCCCGGTGAGGATGGTTGCGCGTGGCCCTGGGCCGGACTTGCAATGGATGGCCGGAACCACTGCCGATGAAGGGTAAAAAGCCGATAGCCCCTCTGAAAAAATGCTGTTCATCGCCGGTTTGCCGTGAAAGCATCCTTTTCGGGTGATTAAAGTGGTAATGTACGGGTGCCTGGCTAAGGTGTGATGACTGGCCACTCTGACTGCCCAGCCGCATGGCAAGCTGAAAACAGCCGGTTTACTGCATAAAAAAACCCGCCTGAAGGCGGGCTGTTGTACCACGTACGGGATTCGAACCCGTGATTCCTCCGTGAAAGGGAGGCGTCTTAACCCCTTGACCAACGCGGCATAGTTGTTTTTGGGAGGGCAAAGATAGGTATCCCACAAATTTCAACCAAATAAATTTAGAAGGTAAAACACCCCTTGAACCTCTCCCCCCGCCAGCCCGAAATAAAAGAGCCACCTATCGGGAAGTTCCTGTAATTTTGCAGCGCAAAAATTTCTTAATTCAAACTATACATCATGAGCACCGTTAAAGTTGCAATCAATGGTTTTGGCCGCATCGGCCGCCTGGTTCTGCGCTCGATCATCGAACATGGGCGCACCGATATCGAAGTGGTGGCCATCAATGATCTGGGGCCGGTCGAGACCAATGCCCACCTGCTGCGCTTTGACTCGGTGCATGGCCGTTTCCCGGCCGAGGTGAAGGTTGATGGCGACAAGATCATCATCAATGGCAAGCCGATCCTCTGCACCGCCATCCGCGATCCCAAGGACTTGCCCCACCGCGAACTCGACGTCGATATCGCGCTCGAATGCACCGGCATTTTCACCAGCAAGGACAAGGCCTCCGCCCACCTCGCCGCCGGCGCCAAGCGCGTGCTCGTCTCCGCCCCGGCTGACGGCGCCGACCTGACGGTCGTCTACGGCGTCAACCATGACAAGCTGAAGAAGGACTTCACCGTCGTCTCCAACGCCTCCTGCACCACCAACTGCCTCGCCCCGGTTGCCCAGGTCCTGCACAAGGCCGTTGGCATCGAGAAAGGCATGATGACGACGATCCATTCGTACACGAATGACCAGCCCTCGCTCGACCAGATGCACAAGGACCTCTACCGGGCCCGTGCTGCCTCGCTGTCGATGATCCCGACCTCGACCGGCGCGGCGCAGGCCGTGGCGCTCGTCATCCCGGACCTCAAGGGCAAGTTCTCGGGCCTGTCCGTGCGCGT
>DPFD01000204.1 GCA_003534175.1 Chitinophagaceae bacterium | reverse complement strand
TGTTTCCGCATGGCTATGTTATATCAATATAGTTTATGCATAAACGTTAGTAAAATATATTTTAACATTTTTCCTTTTTTCAAAAAATCATGATTTCGTACCTTACGAGCCTTGGTGCTGTAGGGAGTTTATTTACAGCCGTTAATTCTAATACGTTTTAGTTGTTCCGCAGGAATGGCTATCGGATGATTTGATAACCTAAAAGCAATTACTATGGAGTTAAAGAAAATTTACAAATCTTACGCACTGCACAATTTTAAAACCATTNNGTCGGACGAAGAAATCAGGGATATAGAAATTGTAGGTCAGGTGCTTCCCTTCAAAACGAATAATTATGTGATTGATGAACTGATCAACTGGGATAAAGTACCTGACGACCCTATTTTCACCCTTACCTTTCCACGCCGCCAAATGCTTACCGATGCTCATTATGCCCAGATGAAAGCGGTAATGGATTCAGGCGCTTCGAAGGATGAGATTAAAGCGGAGGCTAATCGAATCCGCGCTGAACTGAATCCGCATCCGGCCGGCCAGTTAGAACATAACGTACCGATGATAGAAGGGCAGCGGTTAACCGGTATGCAACATAAGTATCGCCAGACCGTTTTATTTTTTCCGAGTCAGGGCCAAACCTGTCATGCTTATTGTACATTTTGTTTTCGCTGGCCACAGTTTGTAGGTATTGATGAGTGGAAATTCGGCATGCGTGAATCAGAACTGATGGTAAAATATTTACAGGAACATACAGAGGTTACTGATTTGTTGTTTACCGGGGGAGATCCGATGATTATGAAAAATAAAATCTTCAGTACCTATATTGATGCGATTTTGGAAGCGGATATACCGCACTTGCAAACCATTCGCATTGGTACGAAGGCATTGGGCTACTGGCCATACAAATTTTTATCGGATGATGATGCGGAAGACACCTTGCGCACATTCGAAAAAATTGTGGCTTCGGGCAGGAATCTGGCCATCATGGCGCACTTTAATCATCCGGTGGAGATGATGACTCCCGCCGTAAAGGAAGCTATCCGTCGTGTTCGAAAAGCCGGAGCACAGATAAGAACACAATCTCCCATTATGCGAAACATCAATGATGATCCGGATGTGTGGGCGGCCATGTGGAGAGAGCAGGTAAATCAGAACTGTATACCATACTATATGTTTTTGGCGAGAGACACCGGAGCTCAGCACTATTTTAAAGTGTCACTTGTTCGTGCCTGGGAAATTTTCAGGAAGGCCTACCAGCAGGTGAGTGGTGTGTGCAGAACTGTACGCGGCCCAAGCATGAGTGCAAACGCCGGAAAAATTCAGGTATTAGGTGTGAGCGAGGTGGCAGGAGAAAAAATAATTACCCTCCGGTTTTTACAGGGGCGAAATCCTGATTGGGTGGCACGGCCGTTTTTTGCAAAATATGATGAGGAGGCTGCCTGGATTGATGAATTAAAACCTGCCTTCGGTGAAAGTACATTCTTTTTTGAACCTGAACTGGAGGAAATATTCCAGGAACATATAACCGATGAAGAGGTGATGAATTTTGAATAAATCACGCTGATAACAATCAGTTTTGGGATTGTCTGATGATAGGGTTCTACCCGGATAGCGGCTGTAGTATTGCATTCCAAATGCATTATTATGGCCGTTATCATTGAACCTTTCCGCATTAAATCCGTTGAACCCATTCGCGTACTCACCCTGGCCGAACGTAAGGAGAAACTGGAACAAGCCTGTTACAATACCTTTTTACTGGAGGCAGATGATGTGTTGATTGATTTACTCACTGATAGCGGTACCAGTGCCATGAGCAGTGCGCAATGGGCCGGGATGATGATAGGGGATGAATCCTATGCCGGCAGTAAGAGTTTCTATCACTTTGAAAAAACGGTACAGGAGATCACCGGAATGCAATATGTGATTCCTACACATCAGGGCAGGGCTGCGNNGAGAAAATATTGTTTTCCGTTACCGGCGGACCCGGAAAAGTTTTCATCAGCAATACATTGTTTGATACCACCCGCGCCAATATTGAGTACACGGGAGCTACCGGTATTGATATGCTGTGTGCTGAAGGAAAACAGCCACTGGTTTCGGCTCCGTTCAAAGGAAATCTGGATACGGAAGCACTGGAAGTTTACATTCGTAACCATGGCGCCGGTGCCATTGCGATGGTGATTACTACCGTTACCAATAATTCAGGGGGCGGGCAACCGGTGAGTATGATGAACATCAAACAAACCGCTACCATTTGTAAGCAACACGGTATCCCGTTTTTTTTTGATGCCTGCCGCTTTGCCGAAAACAGTTATTTCATACAGCAACGTGAAGAAGGATACCAACAGGTTTCTGTGGCAGATATCGCCCGCGAGATGTTCAGTTATGCCGATGGTTGTACCATGAGTGCAAAGAAGGATGCGTTTGCCAATATTGGTGGGTTCCTGGCACTGCGTGATGAAGCCCTGGTAACCCCATGCCGTAACCTGCTCATTATTACCGAGGGCTTTCCAACCTATGGAGGATTGGCCGGTAGGGATTTGGAAGCCATCGNNNNGAGGAGTCTTATCTTCAATATCGCATACGCAGTGTGGCGTATCTCACAGAGAAATTGCATGCTGCCGGTGTGCCTGTGATGCAGCCTGCGGGTGGACATGCCGTGTACATTGACGCAAAAGCCATGTTGCCACATATACCTGTTGACCAATATCCCGGACAGGCGCTGGTGGCTGCTATGTACCTGGAGGGAGGTGTACGCGCCGTTGAGGTAGGGTCGTTGATGTTCGGAAAATATGATGAAAATGGCAAGTTGATACCTGCCATGCTGGATTTGGTGCGAATGGCCATCCCGCGCCGTGTATATACCCAAAGCCATATTGATTATGTGGCGGAAGTACTTATTGAAGTTTACAAAAAAAGAGAGCAGATTCAAGGGTTGAAGATTACCTATGAAGCTCCTGTACTGCGGCATTTTACCGCCCGTTTGCAGCCCGTTGATTAATACTTTTCATGTTTATTGCCTGTTAAGCATTTACGAAATGNNTAATCTGTACTTGTCTTAAGAAGGCAATCCGGGTTTCTTTGCGCTCGTTCCCGCATTCAGAAGGGCAAGTCCGGTAAACATAACGAGTGCCACACCCAACAACACTTCATTGAAGTAAGGCAGGCTCACATAATTCATATAAGATCCTCCCTGAAGCATCAGTACCAGTTCGTTGAGTACAATCCCCACGGTGAATATGATCAGTCCAATGTTTGCCATGCGTTTAAAATGCAGCAATTGATGTTGGATGATGTATGCCAATAAAAATAAAGTGAATATGCCTAATAGGATAAGGTGCAGGTAACCGATAATGATGGGCCGGTAGGTGTAGGATATTTTTGAAAGAGACGGTATCACTGATCCTGCCTGAAACAATAATTTAATAGTGAGTGCGAGGGATACTGCTGCCAGCAGCCACTTGGCCGCTTTTCCAAATACTTCATCGAATCGTTGATGGTGTTTTCGTATATCCAGCCACAATCGCGTCCAGGCATAGAGTGGGGCAACGGCCGCCAGTACTACAATCCAGTAAATCCAGTTGCTCATGGGGAGCCATAACACCGATAACAAATATCCCGGTATGCAAGCGGCAAAAAATATCCGGAATGTACCCTGCAGTACATTCACGTTAATGTGTAAACGAAGTAATGTTGGAATGAGCAATCCCATGGATGCAAAGAAGAACCATCCATTATACTGAAAGTGCAGAAAGAAGTACACGGCAGATAAATATTGTTTTTGACTTCCTGATTGTCCGATCATCAGATACGCGAGATAGAAAGTGCCTATGGAGGAGAGGATGTTAAACAACAGGGAAGCGTACAGCCAGCGGTTTTGAGGGTGCGTCGGCAGTGATTTCAGGTGCAGCATGTAACAATATGCGAAAGCAAAGAAAACCACTATGGAAAGTGTGGAGAATGAAATGGATACAGCACCATAGCCCTGAAACGGGAAACTCAGCAACATGCCGAAAGCACTGATGGTATTCAGTATCAACAGCGCGTTATATTGTTTGAATGCGTTTGGGATGCCCCGTGAAATCAGATTCTGAACCATCAGTATCATCAGGGTTTGCGTAATCCATCCGGTAAAGGCAAAATGAGAATGTGCGTGCAGTAAAAATTTCTGATCTACAAACGGTAACGCGTAAGCGATTTTGTACCGCAATACTACTCCCAGTAAACTTACAATGAGCAAATTGATGAATGAGAGTTTAAGCCACAAACGCATGTGTTACAGGTTTTGCAACAGCTAGGATGATTTCACCCTGGCCGGGTAAAACACTTTGCCGTTTTGGATGACAAGCAATTCACGGTCGTACAAATCACGGATAGCACGTATTACAGTTTCAACGCGCAGACCCAGCATGTCGGCAATTTGTTGCCGGGTGAGTTCCACTTTATTACACGCTTTGCAGATGTGTTTGCCCTCATTTTGTAGGTATTCCAATAAAGATAAAATACTGTGTTGCGGATTGTGGTTGCACAGTTCTTTCGTGATAATATACTTCAACCGTAACCGGTTGGCGAGCACCTTACTCAGTTCGGCCTGTAAATGAGGTTGGCTGGCTAATAAAGTTTCAAACCGGTCTCTGGGTAATTTTACAATTTCTGAGGGCACATCTGCAATCACAGTAATCTGAAACGTAGTGGGAATCACCAGGGGGATTTCAGCAAACGTTTCACCAGGGTTTACAATGTATTGCAGGTATTCTTTTCCCTGTTCATTGATATTCACCGCTCTAAGCCGGCCATCCAGCAATTGATAGTAATAATAAGAGGGGTGGTCTTCTTCAACCACCTTTTCTTCCGCTACCACCTTCTTGGTAATAGCTCCCCATTGAAATAATAAATCCAGATCAATCATAACCGGCAAAATAAGATGTGTTTGTCCAATTTACAAAAAACTTGCGAATGATCATACATCGATTGTAAGATGAGAATAATCATAGCCATGCATGATGAAGGTTTGAATCGGCTGAAAGCCTTTATGGTATTGATTTATACGTGATTATGGAGTGAAAAAATTGCCCGGTCAACATTTTACGGTCTATTTTATGATTCAACGCATACGCTTTCGCTATAATGCGTAGTAATCTTGTATATCAAAATTTAACAGCGTATGAAACGTACATTCTTAACAGCAACCATTGTATCGGTTATTTTATTTGCCTGCAGTGGTAATCAGGGTGATTCTAAACCTGCTGAGTCTGCCGGAACTTCAGAAACCCCTACTACTTCAACGGGTGCACCTGCCTACGATCCTGAACGTGGCGAAGGGAAATTCAAAGATGTAGTTGTGCCGGAAACATTAGATCCTGCATTAGCTGCTGCCGGTGAAAAAGTATATTCCATGAAATGTGCCAGTTGTCATAAATTAACCGACGAGCGTTTGGTAGGGCCGGGCTGGAAAGGTGTGACATTACGCAATTCGGCTGCCTGGATTATGAACTTTACTACCAACCCGGATGTGATGTTGGATAAAGATCCAAAAGCTCAGGCACAGTTGGAGATTTGTTTGGTACGCATGCCCAATCAAAACCTGAACGATAATGAAACCCGTGAGGTGTATGAATTCATGCGTCAGAATGATGGTGTGAAGTAATTACTGTATCCAATCAGAACAAACTAAACTTANNGCAGATGCTTGTCTAAACTTTAAAAACAAAATACCCATTACAGTCATGAAAAAAATACCATTTAAAACGTTGTCGTTAGCGACACTTGCAGCGGTTTTACTGCTGGGGGCCTGTAAGCCCAAAAATGCCGGGACTGCCGTAAGCGGAGATGCCGGTGCTAAAGCGTATGTTGCCCCGGGCAAGTACGATGAATTTTACAACTTTGTTTCCGGTGGTTTCAGCGGACAACTTTCTGTGTATGGTTTACCCAGTGGCAGATTGTTACGCGTTATTCCGGTGTTCTCCGTAGATCCTGAAAAAGGTTGGGGATACAGTGAAGAAACCAAACCCATGCTCAATACCTCTCACGGTATGGTGCCCTGGGATGATTTACACCACGTACAATTATCGCAAACCAATGGCGAAATTGACGGACGCTGGGCTTTCGGAAACGGTAACAACACACCCCGTATTGCCAGAGTAGATTTGACTACATTCCGTACAGCGGAAATTCTGGAAATTCCTAACAGCGGTGGTAACCACTCTTCTCCTTTCATTACAGAAAATACAGAGTATGTGGTAGCCGGTACCCGTTTTAGCGTACCTATGGACTTTGATAACGGTGATGTGCCTATCAAAACCTACAAAGAAAATTTCAAAGGTGCTATTACATTTATCAGTGTAGATAAAGAGCATGGTAACATGGATATTGCCTTCCAGTTACAATGCCCGGGGGTGAATTTCGACTTAAGCCACGCAGGTAAAGGAAAATCACACGGCTGGTTCTTCTTCAGTTGCTATAATTCAGAACAGGCTAATACATTGCTTGAAGTGAATGCCTCTAAGAACGACAAAGACTTCATCATGGCTGTAAACTGGAAAAAAGCTGAAGAACTGGTGAAAGCCGGTAAAGGTAAAAAGCAAGCTGTTCGTTATGCCAGCAATCGCTGGGATGAAAAATCACATACTGCTACTTCTACCATTAAAAATGAAGTGGTGGTGATTGATGTGAAAGATCATCCTGAGCTGGTGTATCTGATTCCTTGTCCTAAATCTCCACACGGTTGCGATGTGGATCCTAGCGGAGAGTACATTGTAGGTAGCGGTAAACTGGCTGCCCTGATTCCGGTGTTTAGTTTCGATAAATTACAAAAGGCCATTGCTGCAAAAGATTTTGAAGGTGAATACGAAGGTATCCCAGTAGTAAAATACGAATCAGCGTTGTACGGTGAAGTGCAGAAACCAGGCCTTGGTCCGTTACNNAAATGCTTACACTTCCATGTTCGTTTCCAGTGAAGTGGTTAAATGGAACATCAAAGACCTGAAAGTGTTGGATCGTGCTTCTACCTTCTATTCTGTGGGTCACCTGATGATTCCCGGCGGTGACAGCAAAAAGCCAAACGATAAGTACCTGGTAGCTTATAACAAAATTACCAAAGACCGTTACCTGCCTACTGGTCCGGAATTGTCTCAAAGCGCCCAGATATTTGATATCAGTGGAGATAAAATGCAGTTGATCCTGGATTTCCCAACCATTGGCGAACCACACTACGCTCAGGCTGCAGCTGCAGACGTAATCAAAGGTCGTTCACTAAAATTCTTTGATATCAAAACAAATGAGCATCCACGCGCAACCAAGAGTGAAGCAGACGCAAAAGTTATACGCGAAGGAAACAAAGTACATGTGTACATGACTACCATTCGCTCGCATTTAACTCCTGATAACATTGAGGGAATCAGAATGGGAGATGAGGTGTACTTCCACGTAACCAACCTGGAACAAGACTGGGACGTGCCTCATGGTTTTGCTATCAAAGGAGCTAATAATGGAGAACTGCTGATTATGCCGGGTGAAACAACTACGTTGAAATGGGTTCCGGACAGAGTGGGTATCTTCCCGATGTATTGCACCGATTTCTGTAGTGCATTGCACCAGGAGATGACCGGATATATTCGTGTATCCCCTGCCGGTAGTAATGTGCCGCTTACCTTCCATACCGGGAAGTAGATATATGTTCGCCATATAGTTTGCTAAGGTGTTGTGCAGCATGTTGAGGGTCTGCATACCACCTGTCTGATGGTGATTGCTAAGAACCCATGATGATTTTTTACCTGCGTGATGTTACTGCCCGGTAGGAACTTCATCATGGGTCATTTTTTTAATCTTGTAGATTTACAATTATGAAACAAAATAAACTGACAGGCATTTCAAGGGGTTTGCTCATTTTGAGCGGATTGGCACTGCTGGTGATTTTATTTGTGCCGATGTGGAGGATTGATTTGGTGGCCCCTCAATATCCTGAAGGACTGAGTTTGTACATTTATGCGAACAAACTGGGTGGAAACGTGGATATCATCAATGGCCTGAATCACTACATTGGGATGAAGGTGTTGAGAGATGAAGACTTCGTTGAGTTTAAAATTTTACCCGGTATCATTGTTTTCTTTTCCGTTGCCTTTGTGCTCGTAGGCCTTCTGGGCCGCCGCCGCTGGCTAAACGTATTGTTCATCACCTTTGTATTGTTTGGTATTGTGGCCATGGTTGATTTCTGGAGATGGGAATACGATTACGGACACAACCTTGATCCGAATGCCGCCATTAAAGTTCCGGGGATGTCGTATCAGCCGCCACTGATTGGATATAAGCAATTGCTCAATTTTGAAGCCTACTCCATACCGGCTACAGGAGGATGGATTTTTGTTGGAGCCGGTGCACTTGCATTGCTGTGTTTACTGATTGAATGGCGCAAAAACAAAAAAAAGAAACAACCGGTAGCACTGAGTATGGCCGCTATGTGTTTCCTGATGAGCAGTTGCAATACCGGTCCTGAACCCATTGCTTATGGTAAGGATGCCTGTTACAGTTGTAAAATGACCATCAGCGATTCGCGGTTCGGAGCTGAATTGCTCACTAAAAAGGGCAGGGTGTACAAGTTCGACGACAGCCGCTGCCTTACAGGTTTTGTGGCATCCAACGAAGTGCCAAAAGATAATATTCAGGAACTTTACTTAGCCTCATTCAATGCGCCACCCGAACTGATTCCGGTTAAACAGGCTTTTTTGCTAATGAGTGATAATCTGAACAGCCCGATGCGTGGTAATGTGGCTGCTTTTAAAACCCGTGAATTGCTTGATGAAGTGCAAAAAGAAATGCAGGGAGAAATAGTTCAATGGGAGGACCTGTTACAATGAAAAAGATTTTTATCGTTTTATTATGTTGCCTGATATTTAAAACCGGAAGTACTGCCATCCTGAAAGTGGGCAAGGGTATGCCCTATACTACCATAAAAAGTGCACTTCAGGCTGCGGTAGACGGCGACGTTATTTATGTATATCCCGGATTGTATCAGGAACAGAATATCATCATCGATAAACGCATTACGCTGAAAGGCGTGCAGTTTCCCACACTCGATGGAGAGAAAAAGTATGAAGTGTTATCTATTAAAGCGCACGGCGTTTGGGTGGAGGGACTGAGGGTTATTCGATCGGGTGTTTCCAGCATCAAGGATATGGGAGGCATTAAAGTGTACGATGCCAACGATGTTACCATTCAAAATAACATTCTGGAAGAAACTTTTTTCGGTATCTACATTCAGTATGGTTCACGTTGCAACATCTTACGCAACCGGGTATACTCTTCCCAAAAAACAGAACAACAAAGCGGCAATGGCATTCATGCCTGGAAAAGTGATTCCCTGCAAATCAGTGGTAATTTAATTCAGGGCCACCGCGATGGTATTTATCTTGAGTTTGCAACCCACTCCAACATTACAGAAAATATTTCTGAAGGTAATTTGCGTTACGGTTTGCACTTTATGTTTTCACATGATAATCATTATTATGCCAATGTGTTTTCTGATAACGGTGCAGGCGTGGCGGTAATGTACTCGCAACGGGTTGAGATGCGCTACAATGTGTTTAAAGACAACTGGGGCGATGCAGCCTATGGATTGCTGCTGAAAGAAATGAGCGATTGTAAAATTGAAAACAATCATTTTCAAAAAAACACTGTGGGTATTTATCTGGAAGGAGCCAGCCGAATCTCCATGAAGGAGAACAATTTTGAATTAAATGGCTGGGCCATGAAACTGATGGCCAGTTGTATGGATGTTAATGTTACCCGATGTAATTTTCTCTCGAATACATTTGATGTAGGTACCAATGGTAGCCTCGTACTCAATCACTTTAAAAACAATTACTGGGATAAATATGAAGGCTATGATTTGAACCGTAATGGTGAAGGCGATGTGCCCTACAGGCCGGTGAGTTTATTTTCGATGGTTATTGAAAAGAATCCACCAGCCATGATATTGATCAGGAGTTTTATGGCGACCTTGTTAGACAGAACAGAAAAAATGATTCCTACCATTACACCGGAGAATCTGAAAGATGAATCTCCGATGATGAAACCTTTGAAATTATGATTATAGCGAGCAATGTGAGTAAAAAATTTGGAAGGCTAAAAGCACTCGATAATGTATCGGTTAAATTACTCCGTGGGGAATGTGTAGCGCTGATTGGCCCGAACGGAAGTGGTAAGACTACTTTCATTAAGTCCCTGTTGGGCATGGTGGTTCCCGATCATGGATTCATTACATTCAATGAAAAAAATATCCTGCACGACTGGAACTACCGGAGCCGCATAGGGTATATGCCCCAGATTGGCCGGTATCCCGATAATATGAGCATCGGACAGGTGTTGAATATGATGAAGGATATCCGTAAAATGAAATCATCTGAAACCGATGATGAACTGATTGAAGCTTTCGAGTTGAACAAGATGGCTCATAAACGCATGCGTACCCTCTCGGGAGGAACACGCCAGAAAGTGAGTGCGTCGCTGGCCTTTCTGTTCAATCCGGATGTGCTGATACTCGATGAACCCACTGCAGGGCTCGATCCTGTTGCGGCTGAAATACTGAAACAGAAAATCATCCGGGAGAAGCAAAAAAATAAACTGATCATGATTACCTCACACGTGCTGAGTGAACTGGATGAAATGGTTACTGAGGTAATGTATATGCAAGACGGTCAGTGCCGTTTTCATAAAAAGGTGGATGTACTTCGCGCTGAAACCAGCGAAGATCGTCTCACCCGTGTAATGGCAAGTATCATTTCTAAAATGTAAGCAGTGCAAAAGATTTTAAAATATGTAATAATAGATATCCTGCGCAATAAAATTGTGATTGGATATACTTTGTTTTTACTGGCAATCACCATGAGTATCTTCAATCTGGAAGATCAGTCTACCAAAGGTTTATTGAGCCTGCTGAATATTATCCTTATTGTGGTTCCGCTGGTATGCATCCTATTCTCCGCTATATATGTGTACAACAGCAGTGAGTTTATTGAATTGCTCGTGAGTCAGCCAATCAAACGCAGCACCATTCTACTCAGTATGTTTACTGGCTTATCCTTTTCTATGGTGGTAGCATTTTTAATCGGTACTGGAATTCCCATACTGCTGTTTGAACCCACATCTACCGGGATTACTATGATGGGGATGGGCGTTTTGCTCACGTTGATATTTGTTTCTGTTGCTTTACTCACGGCGGTGTATGCCCGCGATAAAGCCAAAGGCATCGGCTGGGTGATATTGCTGTGGTTGTATTTTTCACTGTTGTTCGACGGATTGATTTTGTTTATACTGTATCAGTTTTCAGATTATCCACTCGAAAAAGCAATGGTGGGAGTGAGTGCACTGAACCCTATTGATTTGAGCAGGATACTGGTATTGCTGAAGATGGATGTATCCGCCATGATGGGATACACCGGAGCAATTTTCCGGAATTTCTTCGGAACCCAATATGGATTTTGGATAGCTATAGCGGTAATGCTGATGTGGGCTTTCATTCCATTGTTCATCACACTTCGGAAGTTCAAAAGAAAAGATTTGTAATGAAAAGACATGCATCCCTCATCCCTTTATCACACGAGCATCATCAAAATCTGATCCTGGCTCAGCTGCTAAAAAGCAATGTGCGGGATTACAAAGGCATGCCATCCACCCCGTCAGAGAAAGCGGCGTATGCGCTCAGCTGCTTTGAGGATGGAATTCGTGATCACTTTCAAACAGAAGAAAAAATACTGGATTACCTTAGTCATTATACAGAACTCAAACCCCTTGCTGCAGAAATTCTGGCCGAGCATGAAGATCTCGCCAGTCAATTTCAGTTACTGAATGCCCCGGAAGTTTCTGTTGAAACGTTGAATACCCTGGGGTACGCGTTGTATAATCATATTCGCAAAGAAGATCGTGTGCTGTTTCCGTTGATCGAATCATTGTTAACAGAGAAGGAATTTGAATACATCCTGGCGTTGCATAACCATGGGAAATAAATTTTATTTTCATTCAGTTTACCGCATAAAAAAACCGTTTCCTTGTAGAGAAACGGTGTGTGGGTTCAGGAGGTTATCCTTATTTAGAAGGGGGTAGTAAGACCGCATCAATTACATGCACGATTCCGTTGGATGCAGGTACTGATGCAACTACGCGTGCATCACCTACATACACAGTTCCATCTTTTACACTGATGGTAACGTTGCCACCATTTACCTGTCCCAGTGAAAGTCCGTCAGTGAGTGCTTCAGGTTTAAACACTCCCAGTGATACGTGGTATTCCAGGATGTTTGAAAGAGCACTCTTCTGATCAGGCTTCATTAAACCATCGAGTGTACCTGCCGGCAGTTTGTTGAAAGCTTCATTGGTTGGGGCGAATACAGTAAACGGACCTGCATTGCTCAGCGCGTCCACCAGTTCGGCCTGTTGAACTGCTTTTACCAGGGTGGAATGATCAGGGCTGCCAATGGCTACCTGAACTACATTTTTTTGGGATTCATCATCCTGAACAGCGGACTGCCCGACAGTAGTGCCGCTCCCCGGAGATGTAGCAGTTGCATCTGCTTTCGATGCATCCTGCTGATTGCAGGAAGCCATAATCATAAGGCCTGCAATACATTGTACAAATAGGATTTGTTTCATAACATGCAATTTTGGTATTAAAATTTATGGGCGAAAGATAGAGAGGGATGTAAAATTATAATATGATGTAAATCAGTAATGACGCGTATTTCAAGTGACCCTTATCAGTTGAATGGCACTCAGGTTGAACCGGTAAAATGCATCAGTCAGAAAGTGTTTCCACACTGCATTATTATGTGTTTTTTAAAATATTTTGTACATTCAATCAGATTTAGTGGAATGGTTATCAGCAACAAAGTTGATTGAAATCATAAACATCCGTCCCCCGCCGTTTTAATTTTACACTTTAATGTTCAGCATGGTAAAAGTGGCAGAGTCAAAGGCTTGTTTTCATTNNAACTGATCCGGTGATGTCGGATAATAAAATGTTCTGTTGTACCGGTTGCAAACAGGTTTATCTCTTGTTGGATGAAAATAATTTATGCAGTTATTACGATTTCGATAAGAATCCGGGCATCAAGGTAAAGGGTAAGTTCAGGAGTGATCGTTTCGCTTATCTGGATGACCCTTCAGTGATTCAGAAACTGATTCAGTTTGACAGCGGCGATTTGATGCATGTTACTTTTAGTCTGCCTCAAATGCACTGCTCTTCCTGCATTTACCTTCTTGAAAATTTACACCGCATTGAGCCCGGTATTCTTTCCTCTACCACCTCCTTCCAACGGAAGGAAGTACTGGTTACTTTCAATCCGCATCAGATATCTCTCAGAAAAGTGGTGGAGTTGCTGGCGTTTATCGGGTATGAGCCGCATATCACATTAAATGATGTACTACAGCAAAAGAAGCCGGTTTCAACGGTGAGGAGAAACAAGTTATACAAAATCGGCGTGTCGGGTTTTTGCTTTGCCAATATCATGATGCTGAGTTTACCCGATTACTTTTCTTCCGGTCATATCGCTGAAAAAGGATTGGGGGAAACATTTATGTGGCTGAGCTTTATCCTGTCGATACCCGTTGTGTTTTATGGCGCGTCTGATTTGTTTAAGCAGGCGTGGGCCGGAATTCGTCAGCGCGACCTGAATATTGATATTCCAATTGTGCTGGCCATCGTTATGACTTTTGGGCGCAGCTACTATGAAATCCTCACAGGCACCGGCACGGGCTTTCTGGATTCAGGTACCGGTATCATCTTTTTTATGCTGGTAGGGCGCTGGTTTCAGGATATGACCTATGAGTCGCTGTCGTTCGACCGGGATTACCTGTCTTATTTTCCATTAGGCGTAACCGTTATCCGTAACCAATCGGAGGTGAATGTGCCACTTACTCAGTTGCAAAAGGGGGAGGAAATCGTTATACGGAATGATGAAATGATACCTGCGGATGCGTTGCTGAAGGAAGGGGAAGCCCTGATCGATTATAGTTTTGTAAGTGGTGAAAACCGGCCGGTAGAAGTTAAAAGCGGTCATATTGTATATGCGGGGGGCAGGCAAACGGGAGGAAAAATTGTGTTGCAGGCCATTAAAGATCCATCACAAAGTTACATCACTGAATTGTGGAACAAACTCACGCTGAAAGGCCGGAAGCACACGAACGAATCCTTTGTACATCCCTGGAGCCGTTATTTCACGGCTGTATTGCTTACTATTGCCACACTCACCTTTGTATATTGGTATGTGAACGATTTTTCAAAAGTGTTTCCGGCGGTAACCGCA
>DPFD01000081.1 GCA_003534175.1 Chitinophagaceae bacterium | reverse complement strand
TACCTGTGTACACCTGATATTGCAGCAGGTTATTGAGGGCCAGTTTTAAAGTCCCCTTATCTTTCAACACTTTTTTCTGAACACCTGCATTTAACAAGTGTACCGGACGTACCTCCACCTGTCCTTCCCATCCCTTGGTTCTGTAATACCCCGAAAGCTCCGCACTCCAGCCTTTTTTCAGGATGAACTGATTGTTCATGTGTAACAGGAATGTCGTTCCTTCCTGATTAAACTGCTTTCCACTCACCATACCATCAAAAATACTGTGTGTTGCTTCAGTATATATAGTGGAATTAAACCAGGCCTTCGGCTTGAACTGATAGGTTACATTCAAATTAACCACTTCCTGGGTGCCATAGTTACCCGGACGAACAAACGCAGCGAAGCCATCGGTTTCAAAAGTTTGAGTGATTAACTCATTGGTTTTACTGTAGGATAAGCGGGTGTGTAAAACATTTTTGAATGAATGCCCGGCTTCCACCACATTGGTGTACATCGGACGAAGGAACGGATTTCCACCGGCGTAGGTGTACTGATCAATAAAGAACCTAAATGGATTCAGATCGGCATAATCCGGGCGATTGATGCGCCTGCCATACGACATGGTAAAGTTGTGTTTTGCATTCAGTTTATGCGATGCATAAAAAGTCGGGAACAAACTGGTGTAATCATTGGTAAATGTACTGTCGGGCTGTAAAGCATTATCATATTGAAATCCTTTATAGCGAGTATGTTCTGCCCTCAAGCCGGCCTGCACACTCCACTTCCCAAAAGTGGCACANNCTCATGTTCAGGTATGCGGCACCGATAGCTTCTTCATAATCAAAACTGTTGGTGATGTTATCGTTGGGCACCGGAATGTTGTTGATTACATCAAAATATCCCGCTACATTTTCTGTACGAACCTGGCTGTATTTTAACCCAGTTTCCAGCTTATATTTCTTAAATATTTTCTGGGTATAATCTGTTTTGGCACTCATGATCTTGATATCAGATGGCAAGTGCCCCTGTAATAGTTTACTGCCGCTTTTAACGCCATTCAAATCGAAATTTTCATTCAGGAATTCCTGATCCTGTAATCTGTTGTACCGATAATAATCCAGATCTACCGAAATTTCCTTGCCACTGCGAGCAGAATCAAACTGATGCACGAGGTGCCAGTTTACCCCCGCATTCTTCCAGGTGCGCTCTTCGTAATTGGTTGAAACTACAGTAGAGTCAAGTACACGGGCGTGGTTTTTCAAATAAGACGTGTTCACGCTATTGATTTTCCCCGGGCTGTAGAAACCTGTAAACACCATCCCCCATGTAGTTTGAGGCGAAGCGATGTGGTCAAATCCTATTTTCGCATTTAAGCTGTTACGCCTGCGCGTGTTTTCTGATTTCTGATCAAAATATAACTCCGGTGTTCCATCGGGCCTGAAAAAAGTTCTGTTCAGTTGAAGGTCATCATAGCTCTTTCTTGTATTACCACTCAGATTGGCGAACAGGTTGAGTTTGTTTTTACGATAGTTCAGATTCAGGCTGTTGTTGTTGAACAGATATTGTGCAAAGCCGGTGCTTGTACTCAATGAACCGTTGAACCCTTTTTGTTTTTGTTTTTTGGTAACAATGTTGATGATTCCGGAATTACCGGCAGCATCATACTTCGCAGAAGGGTTGGTCATTACTTCCAGTTTATCCAGATTGCTGGCAGGTACATTCCTGAGGTAATCTGCCAAATCTGTTGGTGTCATAAAAGTTCTCTTCCCATCTATTAAAACCATTACACCGTTTTTCCCAGCCATGCTGATGTTTCCGTCTTTATCAACTGATACTCCCGGAGTTTTTTCCAGCACCTCCATCGCTGAGGCACCACTGTTGGTAATATTGGCTTCTACGTTTACAATCATTTTATCTGCTTTTCTTTCGAACGGAGGCTTGCGCGATGTAACCACCACAGCATCCAGGTCTTTCGAAAATGCTTTATTCTTTTTTAATGTATCCTCGCTTGCCATGGTAGAAGCAGCTGCGTCAAAATGTGGTACAGCCGTTGAAGCAGTGGGTTTTGTTGTATCAGCAGGCGAAAAATTGGGTGACTTGATAACAGGCTCTACCAGTATATTTTCAAAAACCGGTTGATTGTAATTTTCAACGGCATCAATCAGTTGCTGTAAAGACTTTGAAGTTTTCACCTGAGGCTCGATAGCAATTTCTTCCCTTGGTTCAGGCGCAATCCCATCCGCTACTTCAGTGGTAACATCCATCTCCGGCATCATGATTTTAGGTTCCCGGATGGTAAGATCTGTTGGTAACTCCTCATAGAGATAGGCATACTGCATACCGTTTAAGCGGAGGTTGGATGATACAACCGGCTCCAAGGTAATGTTTTCATAGGTTGCACTGTTCGGGTACACCAGGTTGAGGTCGTGCTCCTTTTTCAGCACGGGTTCTGTTTCAATGATTTCATACAGGGGTAATGCATTCATCCATCCGTTCAAACGAATTTCGTGCTTAACCACCGGTTCAATGGTTATGGCCTCATACGCTCCCGTATCATGGCCTGCTTTATTACCACCCCCGTTCATGGAGATAATTGCATTGTTTGCCATCGTTGCAACTGACAACGTCAGAATGCTTAGGATGATGATCAATTTTTTCATGGCTGTTTATTTATTGGTTAAAACAAGTTGTTTTTATTGTTAACTACCATCCAAAGGTAGGTACTGTGCAATGCAAAGTACATTGTTTTGTACTGAACGGCAAAATAAAATGATGAAATACATTAGGATAGTATGAACGGCTGAGGCTGAAATAGGGCCTGTTTTTAGCTTCATTTTTCATTAATACATTGTTTTTCAGTACTTAACATTAATTTCAAAATCTACATACGCAAGTACGAACAAACTCGTATTAAAGTTTTCATAAAATGAGGCCAATGGTTTAACCAGATGGATGAGTGTAAGGGGGGTAAAACGAAGTGTCCTAAAATGATAATTATAGAAAAGTGCGAAAAATGCACAACAGACGTGCATTACAGCCGAAAATGGCGAAATTTCAATTTAAAACGAAACGTTCCGAAGGGTAGATTTACTTCAATTTAGGTTCAATCTTCAGAAGGTGTGAGCTTAAATCATCCACCCTGTCTTCCAATTGTTGCAGCCTGGAGTAGTATTGATCGTGAATATTGGGCATTTTAGCGGTGAAATACCACTCAACCTCCCATATTGTATTGATTTCGCTGGCATGTAGGTTGAATGACGGGTGGTTTGCCTGATCCAGGCTATCACTTTTAAGTACTATAAAACCCTGTTTAAACCTGTTTTTTACGCGCTTTAAATAGGCTTTTCCTTCTAAATCTGATATCACAAATACACGTTCATCGGGCATTTTAGCCCATTCTGCCCGATCCAGGAGCCGTATTATAACATAACC
Source organism: Chitinophagaceae bacterium (assembly GCA_003534175.1). Taxonomy (GTDB): domain Bacteria; phylum Bacteroidota; class Bacteroidia; order Chitinophagales; family Chitinophagaceae; genus Ferruginibacter. Next base: position 1,758 of record DPFD01000081.1, on the reverse strand, counting down.
CCCATCCTGGAGGGTTGGAGCCATAGATGGCCCCTTTATTCTCACACACAAATACGAGTGATTTCGCTTTAAAAAATGCACCGGAAGCCTTATTATATCTACATTTTCTACGTGTGAGCTGTTGTATTGGCCGGTACCGGCAGCCACACTGATATCAGTTATTGGAATTTGCACCAAATTTTCAGCACTATTTGGCTCATTTTGGGCATTTAGGTGGACACTTGGGTGGACATTTAGGTGGACATTTTGCCCTTTATCGTGTTGCGCGTCTTTTTTAATTAGGTGGACATTTTTAGAAATATCTTCTGTGATCAATGTGTCAATTGATACTCCAAAAAACTTTGAAATTTTACTGAGTGTTTCCAAATCCGGTTGTGAAATGGAAAGTTCATAGTTTGACCACGTGGCGCGGGTAATGCCTGTATGGGCTTGCATTTCGTCTTGTTTAAGCCCTCTTAGTTTTCTCAGGTACTTTAGGTTTATTCCCAGAAACATTGAATAATACACATGGTGTTAATAAATTAAATTCCAATAAACTTTGAATATTCCAATAATCTTTGAATATTTGTGGTCGCTTGAAACGACTAATAAAAGTATGCAAAAAAATCTGAGATATCCAAAGAAAAGAAGCGCAAAGCGCGCAGCATTGATTGAAGTTACCGCTGTTCTGAGGGGGGTTTCAACACGCCAGGTTCAGAGAGTTTTAGCAGGTGATCAAAATAACGATCAGGTAGTGGACACTTACATGGAGCTTAATGAGGGGTTTGATAAGCTAATCGATGAGGTAAAAAATTTGGTGCCATTTAAATAAATGATAATGAAAGTAACACTCAAGTTCATCCGATTAAATGAAAGTAATGGCCAGTGCGAATTGGTAACATGGTTCAGAAAACCAACCGGTGAAGTAGTTAACACAGTTGAAAGCTATGTACCTACTCCATCGATATATAAGGTGCTGATGGCCAGTCAATTCAGAGAGTTGATAGTGAATGGAAAGGAATTCTTGCGCTCAGAGGAAACTTTAAAATTAGCATTAGTATAATGAAACTCATCAACAATACCATTTACATTGAATTTGCCGACTTCATTGCATCCGGTTGGAAAGAGGATACTATAAAGAAGGCGAACCTCCGTAACGGCCCATCCTGGATGATGATACCAGACCCGAATGATAAGCGTAAAGTGCTGGTTGAGTTTGAGCCATTGAGGGCAAAGGATAAAGAACGATTGGTAGCACACTTTGGCAATCCGTATGAATATTTGGCGAGAGAGCCACTCCGTAAACTGGTGGTACCTGATGTAAAGGCTGAATTGTTTTATAAGGATTACCGGTATGATGGTGGCAAATCACTGCCGATGGAGCACCAGTGTAAATACACCAATGCCTCGGCGTTTTTAAATATGCTCATTCGGGTTACTTCCGATAAGCGGGTGGTAAAAAAGGAACTGAACTTAACGCTGGATCAGTTTTGGAGCCAGGTGGCAGACCTGATTAAAAGCGATGGTATAGAACTTCCATCATCTTACCGGCGGCTGCTTTCAAAGATTGATGAATACAAGGAAAAGGGGTATGAATCATTAATTGACTGGCGTTTTGGCAATAAACTATCTGCCCGGATTGGTAAAAGCGAGTTTGGTTTTGATCCGGAAATTGAACGCAAACAAGTGGCGTTTATCCGTAAGGTTGCCAGTAAGCATCAGAATTTCGATGCGGCACAGGTAACCGAACTGTGTAACATGGTATTTGAAAGGAAGCAC
>DPFD01000191.1 GCA_003534175.1 Chitinophagaceae bacterium | reverse complement strand
AAGTCTGGAAAAACAAATGGTATCATCCATCCTTCGTGTGAATGGTATGGTAGATGTGCCTCCTCAATCTCATGTAAAAATCAGTGCCCCAATGGGCGGGTACCTGAAATCCACCAAACTGATGGAGGGTACCTATGTGAAGCAGAGTGAAACAATTGCTTCAATGGAAGATGTACAGTATATTCAACTACAACAGGATTACCTCACCGCAAAATCTCAGCTGTTTTCGGTTGAAAAAGATTATCTCCGTCAGAAGGAGTTAAACCAATCCAAAGCGGGCAGTGATAAGGTTTTTGAAAAAATTCAAACCGAGTATACTTCGTTGCGTGTGTTGATCAGGTCGCTGGAACAAAAGCTACGAATGATTCACATTAATCCCGCACAGTTGAACGAACAGAACATCACTGGCGTTATTCACATACCGTCACCCATTTCAGGGTATGTAACGAGAGTGCATGTGCAGGTTGGGCAATACCTCACAGCTTCTGATGTGTTGTTTGATATCATCGATCCGAATCAGATGCATCTCACATTGACGGTTTTTGAAAAGGATGTACACCGGTTATTTGTAGGTCAAAACCTGGAGGCGTTTACCAATGCCAACCCGGATATAAGATTCAAGGGAGAGATCTTTCAGTTGGGTAAGGATATTTCAACCGANNCTTAAAAGTACTGGCCCGTTTACTCAATGCCGATCAGGCGTTGTTGCCGGGGATGTACATCAATGCCGATATCTATTCCAAGCCTGATTCTTCTCTCATCATTCCTGACGATGGTGTTGTTACATTTGGTAATGCCCATTTTGTTTTTGAGGTGTTACAGCCCGGTAAGTACAAGATGCTTGAAGTGATACCCGGAGTGCATACAGCAGATTCCAGGCAGATTTCCTTTAAAGATAGTAGCATTTCAGCCGATAAAACTTTTGTTATCAGTGGTGCCTATACCTTACTGATGCAATTAAAAAATACCGAAGAAGAATAGTTTAGGTGGATGGGTATTCATTAAATTAGGTTGTGAGCATTCGTTACACCACTCTTGTGGGATATAATGCATCCCCTTTTTTGTGTTTTATAATGGGGACAGAATAAAACCTTCATATCCGGGTTCATGCTAACAAGGAATAAAAAAATGCCGTTATAGAACGGCATTTAAAAAGCGTATGGAATATAGTTATGGTTTAGAGTCTGGAGCACCACGATAGTTCATGATGTCTCTGTCGAACAGGTACAGACCACCTTTATCATCGCCTACCAACTCCAGTTTATCGTTCAATGTACGGGCCACTCTCTCTTCTTCAATTTGCTCGCTTACATACCACTGAAGGAAGTTATGGGTTGCATAATCTTTTTCGCTGAGCGACAAGTGTACCAGGTCATTGATGCTTGTACTTACTTTCAATTCATGTTTGAGGAATTCTTCAAACACATTTTTAATAGATTTAAAGGTAATGATGGGTTGCTCCAGTGAAGGTACAACGGCAAATCCCCCACGTTCATTGATAAAGCGGATTAGTTTGAGCATGTGTACACGCTCCTCATCCGACTGTTGATAGAAAAATTCAGTAATACCTTCCAGTCCGGGTTGAATTTCTGCCCAGGAAGCCATGGCCAGATAGGCTTGCGATGATTCAGCCTCCATTTGCACCTGTTTATTCAGGGCATCTTGTATAGGTTTTGATAACATAATAACTGTTTTATGCAATTTACTTGATTTCGGGTAAATGCAACGTGTGGGATGGTAATATTGCGAAGAATTGAACGGATTGTTGAAGAAATGCTGATTCCTGTATTTACTAAAATACGACTGCTGACAGACTTGAACAAGTTAGTTTTATGGTGTGCCGAATTGTTACATTTGTAATTGTAAACGCTTCATCNNTCATAAACCTGCATAACGGCGAGGAAGATAAGGCGAAAGTGTTGGAAAATGTAAAAGCGAATACTTCCTTCCGCGGGTCTAATTTATGGATTCTTGCCTGTGCTATTGTTATTGCCTCTATAGGGTTAAATGTGAACTCCACAGCCGTAATTATCGGAGCGATGTTAATTTCTCCATTAATGGGGCCAATTGTTGGAACTGGATTTGCGCTTGGAACTTTTGATTTTGTGTTATTGAAAAAATCAGGTAAAAACTTACTGATTTCAACTTTTGTAAGCCTGTTTGTGGCCTCCTGTTATTTTTTTATTAGTCCGTTTAAAGACACTCAATCAGAATTACTGGCCAGAACAACCCCCAATATTTATGATGTATTGATTGCATTTTTTGGAGGATTGGTTGGCGTGATAGCTATCACACGTGTGGAGAAGGGGAATCCCATTCCCGGAGTAGCAATCGCTACAGCGCTGATGCCTCCTCTGTGTACAGCAGGTTATGGCTTGGCAATTGGGAAAGTATCCTACTTCCTTGGCGCCTTCTATTTATACACTATCAATTGCTTTTTCATTTGTATTGCCACATTCTTTATTGTAAAGTATTTGAAGTATCCTCCGGTATCAATGGAAAACAAAAAATGGGAAAAGAAGATACGCCGGGGCATCACTATTCTGGTTTTTATAATGATTGTGCCGAGTTTCTATATGGCTTATAATCTGTTCTATCAGAAAAAATTTACTCAGAAAGTGAATCAATATATAACAGAAGAATTTACTAATAAAGGACATACAGTAATTTATCAAAAAGTTAGGTACAACCAGGTGCCAAGGTCGGTAGAATTGGCTTTATTATCTAAAAGGTTTAATGAAGATGAAATCGTGGAAATGAACAAGCGTCTTGCCCTATACGATATTAGCAATACACGATTAATCATTAAACAAGATGATACTGATATTAAGGGAGAAATTTTGAAAGAAATCAATGGCCAGAAGAAGTTGGTAAGTGAGCAGGAAATGGAGCTCGAAAAGCTTCGCCGCGAATTGGAAAGGTTTAAACTAATGGATTCTGCATTAGCACGCGAAGTAAATGTACTATTTCCGGAAGTGTCTGAATGGAGTGTGGGGCGTCATTTGGAGCAAACCCTGAACGATAGTATACATCTAGCCACCGTAGTTATTTACAGGCAACGATTAGATGAATTAACCGTGCCTGAGGAAAAATTTATAAATTGGCTGCGTCTTAAACTGAATGAAAAACATATTCGGTTGATTAAAATGGAGTGATATAATTAATGTGAATTGAACTAAATCTGAAAGGAGATTATGAGTTATTGTAAAGCTATCGGTAAAATGGAATCTGTGGATCGTAAACGCCTGCATCAGCGTTATCATGATCAGCAATATGGATTCCCCATTCATCAGGACGATGAGTTATTTGGCCGGCTCCTGATGGAAATCAATCAGGCAGGCCTGAGTTGGGAAACCATTTTGAAAAAGGAAGATGGTTTCAGAAGAGCTTATAAAAACTTTCATATTCAATTNNTCAATCAGTAGTATCTTTCAATGAAAGCGATATTGAACGTTTGATGTAAGATCCCTCTATCGTTCGAAACAGGTTGAAGGTTAATGCAGCTATTTTCAATGCGAAAAAAATATTGGAAATTCAAAAAGCATATACTGGTATAGGTTAGGGATTGCTCAGACTAAAAATAATTCCGGTTGATTAAACACATTCTTTCATTGGTTATCTTCGAATGGTGATTTCCTTCCATGTGTCAGGATAATACATTCAGGAAACACCCCTAACCTATATGTTTCGAAAAGTTACTTTTCCGCTACTACTTGCATGGGTTGCTATATTCTCGTGCCGGGAAACTGCGTCTAACCGTGATGAAGAAATCAGGTTGGTGAATGATTGGTTTCATAAACAAATCCGGTTTTCACAGGTTAACCTGGATTCTGTTGGTAAATATGCAAGGATGATTGATTCCGTTGCTAAGAATTTACCCGGTGAATACAAGGCGATGGCACTGGTAGGCATGGGGCGCTATCATGCTACCCACAAGCCTGATCTCTCAATGAAATATTTTCAGCAGGCACTGGATATGTTAGAGAAATCCAATGCCGATAGTATAAAAGCCAGGGCATACAATGGGCTGGGGGTAGGATATCAGAAAAAATCTGATTTCACTAATGCGCTGGATAATTATTTTAAAGCATTAAGACTTTTTGAAAAGTCGGATGATATAAAAGGCATAAGCGGTGCCCTTGCCAATATTGGGGAAGTGTATCAGGTAAAAGGAGATGTGTCGGTTGCGAAGCAATATATTATGCAGTCAATGGAACTCTCTAAAAGCGCTGAAGATTTCCCGGCCTATCTGGATGCAGCTCACACACTGGCCAACATCTATGGAATGAATAACCAGTTCGATAGTGCGCTGGCGATTGACCGTAAGGGGATACGTGCTGCCGATTCAATGGGGTCGCTGAAAATGAAATCTGCTTTTTATAATAACATGGGAAACTGTTATCTGTATAGTAACAGGCCCGATAGCGCCAGATTTTATTTCATGGAATGCCTGAGGTTAGATGCAATTACAGGGAACAGGCATTATATGGTGGATAATTACCTGACGCTCGGTCAGCTTTTAATGAAAGAACAACAATTCCAGGAGGCAGAGGATTATTTTAAGGATGCCATTCGGTTGTCTGACAGTATCGGTACCCATCATTTTAAAATGCAGGCATGGAAATCACTGGCGCTTTTGTATAAGCAGCAAAACCTTTTGCACCGGTCTCTCGAAGCTAAAGATTCTGTTGCTGCAATTAAAGACCGTTTGATCAATGAAAAATCAGAGAACAGGATTGCTGAGTTGAAGGAATTGTATGAGGCCGACAAGAAAGCACAAACCATATCGCTGCAACAGGTGAAGTTATCGAGACAGAATATTTTACTCACAGGCAGTGTGGTTTTGTTTTCTTCTTTATTGTTTTCAGGCTGGTTGATGTACAGAAGATATAAAACTAAAAAAGAGAAGGAACTGGCCTCAACCCTGTTGCAACAGCGTATGAAGGCAACGGCAGATATTCTGGAGGCAGAAGACAAGGAAAGGCGACGCATTGCCACCGAACTGCATGATGGTGTAGGACAGGTGATGCTCGCTGCATGGATTAATCTTCAGTCTGTTGAATCGGCATCGTCTCTTCCGGAAAATCAGAAACTCTCTTTTTCAAGAGCCGTGAGCATGGTGGGAGAAGGTTGTAAGGAAATTCGGGAAGTTAGTCATGCCATGATGCCTAACATTTTAATGAAAAAAGGACTGAAAGGTGCAGTGCAGGATCTGATCCGCAATCTGGATAGACATCCCGTATCCATACAGTTGCATATGGATGACGCTCATTCCATGGACAATGTAACAGAATCCATTTTATACAGGGTGATACAGGAGGCCGTGAATAATGTGTTGAAACACGCAGATGCCAATCAGATGGATATTTCAATCCATCAGTCAGCCGATGGTATAACCTTATTAATTGAAGATGATGGTAAAGGTTTTGATACTGAAGTGCTCTCTCAGCCTACCGGTATGGGCATGCAAAGTATTAAAGCCCGGATTGCCTTGTTGAATGGAATAACAGAGTGGGATAGCAGCCCGGGGAATGGAACTGTATTGACAATTTTTATACCAACCAAATAATGCAGAAAATTAGAATTGCCATTGTAGATGATCATCAGATTATAATTGATGGATTGGTTTCTCTGCTGGGGAAATACAAGGAGTTTGATATCCTTGTTACCGCGAACTGCGCTGCTGGTATCCTCAGTCAGTTGGCGTCAATCGAAGTAGACGTGTTACTTACCGATGTGATGATGCCCGGTATGGATGGAAGTCAGCTTGCTAAAATCGTAAGGCATAAATACCCTTCCATAAGAATCCTGGCATTGAGCATGAGTGGACAGGCTCAAACCATCAGTAAAATGATTGAGGAGGCAGATATTGCCGGCTATCTGCTCAAACAAACCAATGCCTCAGAACTGGCAGAGGCCATTCAGAAGGTTTTTAATGGCGGAGTTTATTTTCAGGATGACATTTTGAATGAACTCGAAAAAATGGATACACCCGCTAATTATGGCNNNTTGATTGAGAAGGATTATTCAAATAAAGAAATTGCCTCTGCATTAAACATATCGTTGCTTACCGTTGAAACCCATCGCAAAAATATTATGCGAAAAACCGGTGCCGGCAATGCCATGATGCTGGTGAAATGGGCCCGGGAAAACAACATCCTTTAAAAATAATCATATAAAAAATACCCTCCGGAGGGTATAGCCAGCCTGCCAGTGAAAGATAGTTTTGTAGCCATAAAATTATCTTCCAAATGAAAAGAATCCTTTTTGTACTTACACTGATATTGTCGGCCGCATTTACACATGCCAATGATGTGGTAGTAACCANNACTCAGCGGACAAACCACTTCAGGGCCGTTGAACACGCATTTTGTGAATGTTCAGTTTTCCATCAACTGGAAAAACAGCTGGCGTACCAGTACCAATGAATCGAATTACGATGGCTGTTGGATTTTTGTAAAATACAGAAAGCAAAGTACCTCTGTTTGGTTGCATGCTACCTTACATACGAGTGGGCAAACAGCTCCTTCGGGAAGTGTTGTTCAGCCTGCATCTGATGGAAAAGGTGCCTTCGTGTACCGCAGCGCTAACGGTTATGGTGATGTGAACTTCAATGATGCAGCTGTTCGGTGGAACTACGGGGCCGATGGAGTTTTAGATAATGAAAATGTGGAAGTGGTTGTATATGCCGTAGAAATGGTATACATACCGCAAAGCCCTTTTAATTTGGGTAATGCTTCTGCTGAAACGAATAAGTTCAGAGACGGTAATGTAAATACCTGGTTTCCTGTAACCAGCGAGAATGCAATAAATTGTGGTACGGCAGCCGGACAATTGTATGCCGTGGGTAATTTCACCAACTCCGGAACTATCCCTGCCGAATACCCTAAGGGATATAATGCTTTCTGGATTTTAAAATATGAATTCAGTAAGCAACAATATGTGGATTTCTTAAACACACTCGATCAAACTACCGCTAACCTTAGAAATGATATCGGTGCAACCGGGTCAGTACCTAACATGGAGGTAACAGAACCCGAACGTGCTGTAAATGGACTTTCTGTAGTGAGTATGCTGGCATGGTTAGATTGGGCAGCTCTGCGCCCCATGACAGAATTTGAGTATGAAAAAGCATGCAGGGGCGGCAATAACACACCCAGTCCGTTAGAATTTGCCTGGGGGAATACAACCATTACAACGATATCCGACGGCCAGAATGTTGGTACCGCAACCGAAACATGGACTAACGGAAATGCAAATTTACTTTCAGGAGGACCGGGTGTGCCCATGCGTTGTGGTGCACTGGCCGATGCAACTTCCGACAGAACACAAAGTGGAGGGAGCTTTTATGGAGTGATGGAATTAAGTGGCAATGTAGGAGAACTCTGTGTGTATGCCGGAGTTCCGGGAAGATCTTTCACCGGTAAACATGGTGATGGTAAATTGAATGCTGTGGGAGAGTCGAATGAAACAGGTTGGCCATCCGCATCGAATGATTATACCATGATGGTGAGAGGAGGCAGCTATCAGGATGCATCTAATGTTTTTTTGCAGGTGAGCAATAGAGGTAGCTTTCCTGTTTTATCCGTTGCAGCGTATGCTAATCATGGTGGCAGAGGAGTTCGTACAGCCGAGTAATCAGTTTTGGAGATATGTAATCACAATGTTTTCATTATTAATTTCAGAAACATGACAAAGTATTTTCTGCTGCTGATGTGTTTGTGCGGATTGGTCAGCCAGGCTCAGCCTCCCAATAATAATATTTTTCTCGGAGGCAGGGGAGATGGTGCTGCTTACGCAATCAATATAGCAGTGAGTAATACTATTTATTGGGGAGGTGTAGGCGATGGATTTGCTAAAAGCAGCTACATGCCTGTTACCAGTGAAATTTACAGAGGGGGTGTAGGCGATGGGTTTACTAAAAATAGCTACATGCCTGCTCCCAATGATATTTACAGAGGAGGCGAAGGCGATGGGTTTGCAAAAAACTTTAATGTAGCTCCACCCAACAATATCTTTAAAGGTGGATTGGGCGATGGATGGAGCGCTGTGATATTCCCAATGGGTCCATTGCCGGTTGAGTTGTTGTCTTTTTACGCATCACACGAAGGTAAATCTCACAAAATTCAATGGGCTACAGCTATTGAAATCAATACAAAACATTTTGAAGTACAACGCTCTGCCAATGCGCGGAATTTTGAAACCGTGGGGTTAACCATTGCCACCGGTAATGCTGCAACCGGCGCTGCCTATAGTTTTATGGTGCATCACCCATGGGAAGGAAATAATTTTTATCGACTGAAAATAGTTGATGTGGATGGTAGTGTAACGTATAGCAATATTGTGCTGCTTAAAAATGATGCTGCCGAACAGTGGGCTGTTTATCCTAACCCCACCGCACAAATGCTCAATGTAAAAATCCCGCTGATAGCAGGTCAGGGTTCAACCCGGGCGGTAATCAGCGATATACACGGCAAGGTGGTCATTCAAACTACTGTATACTCCGGAAACGTGAATGCGATTGATGTGAGTAAACTGCCGGCCGGTATTTACATCCTTCACTGTACAATGAATGCTCAGCAGTTTGTGTTGCGTTTTATCAAGCAATAAAGATGTGTATTTTCATAGGGGATAATCCACAGCAAAGATGGCCTTTCGGGGTCATCTTTTTTTTTACTTTCTGTGGTGGAATGGTCGGCAAGCACTGAAACTGTTTACGTAAGAGCTAGCATCTATAATCGTTCTTTGAGGTCTTTTGATTTTTGAACTATATTTAGTTGATTTATACAACTAATTTGCTTCTCATATGAAAGCTAAATGG